>CAMBUC010000291.1 GCA_945871045.1 uncultured bacterium | reverse complement strand
GGACTGGATGTGGCTATGCGGGAAGAACTTCTGGATCTGCTTCGGACATATATGGCGGCTGATGAGGAACGCTCGATCCTGATCAGTTCTCATATTGCAACGGATCTGGAAGGCCTGTGTGATGATATTTATCTGATCCACGACGGCTCCATTGTGCTCCATGAGGATACCGATGTATTGCTTTCTTCCTACGCGGTTCTGAAAATGGATGAGGGACAGTATGAAAGCATCGACAAAAAATATGTTATCAAGTCGAAGAGAGAAACCTTTGGCTACAGCTGCCTGACGAATCAAAAACGTTTTTATTTGGATAATTATCCGCAGCTGGTGATTGAGCAGAGCGGAATCGACGATCTGATCTTGTTTATGATAGGAGGGGAATGATCATGCTTGGATTATTGGAAAAGGATTTCAGACTGTTAAAAGGACAGAAAAATTTCTTTTTGCTCATATTGCTTATCACGGTTTTTTTGAGCATGAATTCAGGGGATAATTTTGCAGTGACATATCTGACTTTTATTGCCGGTTTTTTGACCATCAGTTCTTTCGGTTATGATGAAAACGGAAACTGTATGCCCTTTTTGCTGACCCTTCCGGTCAGCCGGACGCTGTATGTGAAGTCAAAATATGTGCTGGGTTTCTTGCTGACCTTTATCGGATGGCTGGCAGGCATGGCGATCAGCACGATCACTGCCCTGATACACAAAGCGCCGCCCTCGGCGGAAGCAGTGCTGGTTCAGCTGGTATGGGTATTTTTGTGGATGATCATGTTGTCCTTTGTACTTCCGATGTTGTTTAAGTTCGGTGCGGAGCGAGGAAGGATGGCAACTCTTGCCATGATGCTGTTGTTTATGGCGATTGTGTTTGTATTCACAAAGTTATCAGAGGGAATGGGCATTGATGTGGATGCGTGTCTGGATGCGTTGATCGGACAGCAGATCATTGTTTTAATTGCCGGACTGGCAGTGGTTTCTCTCCTTATCGTATTGATTTCTTACTGGATTTCTGCGAAAATAGTTCAAAAGAAGGAATATTAGGAGGAAGCCTGAAAAGATGAATTTGGATGCGGAGATTCTGGGATTTTATGCAAATACAAAAGTGCTGGCACAGGAGGATGTGTGCCGGCACTTTCTTTGCGGTTTGTCCAAAGAAATACAACGGAAGATCGAAGGGATCAAAGCAGAAGGGGCAAGGCGCAGTTCTCTGGGGGCGTGGACACTGATGGATCGCATCTTGCAGCAATTGTATGGCTTGCGCGAGGGAGACGTGACCATCGGACATGGTGTCCATGGCAAACCGTTCATCGAAAACAGGCCGGAGATCCATTTTAACCTGTCACATTCCGGGGATTATGTACTGGCGGCATTCGGACCGGTGGAACTCGGCTGCGATATTCAGATGATCGGAGAGGCGCATCGAAATGACCGGATCGCAGCACGCTTTTTCACAGAAGCGGAGCAGAAAGCCCTTGGGGGCGGCATGGATTTTTACCG
Source organism: uncultured bacterium (assembly GCA_945871045.1). Taxonomy (GTDB): domain Bacteria; phylum Bacillota; class Clostridia; order Lachnospirales; family Lachnospiraceae; genus W0P33-017. Next base: position 1,019 of record CAMBUC010000291.1, on the reverse strand, counting down.
CATCTGGGCGCGTAAGGAGAGTTATATCAAATGTATCGGGGATGGCATGGCATGCGATCTGCGCTCCTTTGATGTGGTAAGAGATGTGAGGCAGGAAAAGGAGCACTGTCTTCAGTCGAAGCCACTTACGGTCCATGGTGAAAAAACCTATTTTGCAGAGCATACCTTGCCGGGCTATGAAATGGCGGTCTGTTATCAAAACGGTAGTGAAATACCGGTGGTCTGGGAAGAGATCCGATTATACGGATAAAAACTGATGGCTGATGACGAAAACATCTGAAGGGTTCAGAAATAGAATGAGGTGACAAAAAATGGCAAAACAAAAGGAAGTAAAGACAAATGCGATGCGTATGTTGGAGCGGATGAAGATTCCCTTTACGCATCTGACCTATGAGTGCAAGGAGTTTGAAGACGGCATCCAGATCGCAGATCTGTTGGGATTGCCCCATGAAAAAGTATATAAGACGTTGGTGACGGTAGGAGCGAGTAAAAATTATTTTGTGTTTGTGATCCCCATTGAAGCAGAACTGGATCTAAAGGCAGCCGCCCGTTCTGTAGGAGAAAAATCCGTTGCCATGATCCATGTGAAGGAGATCAACCAGATCACGGGATATATCCGCGGCGGCTGTACAGCCATTGGAATGAAAAAGCAGTATGTGACCCGGGTGGATGCTTCAGCCGAGGACTTAGAAACGATCATTGTCAGCGGAGGAAGGATCGGTTCCCAGATCGAACTGGCACCGGGGGATCTTTTGAAAGCATCCGGTGCAGAATATGCGGATATTACAATGAAATAGGATGGATGAATGAAAAAAAGAACACCGGTACAGTGTTCTTTTTTTCATGTAACCTAGTTTTGGTGAAGTTCTCCATAAATGCGTGCGACCTGTTCCGTGAAAGCAGTCAGGAACTTCGTGGTGGTTTCCGGGTCAAACATTGCGCCTTCCGTGTGAAGGGCAACCAGTGCGAACGCCTCATTGTTTTCATAGGGCAATAGCATGGCAGGTCCAGGATCCTTT
>CAMBUC010000290.1 GCA_945871045.1 uncultured bacterium | reverse complement strand
TAAAAAGTACTCCTTTTGGAGTTTTTCCTTTATCACTCTTTTCCTTATTTTTTCCGAATATGTACGAAACTTTTCTTTATCTTCAATAGAAGCTATTACAGCCTCTACCATTTCCGGCTCGTTCGGATATGCCTCCCTGATCGCGTCCTTGTTCGCAATATCTGTGCTACCAAACTTATTGAAAAAGTTCTTTTGCTTTTCATTGTTATAGGATTTGAGGATATTTTCTTCCACTTCGGCTTTCGACCAATCTTCCTTCGCTAAGAACTTGTCTTTCTGTTCATCTTTTGCCTTCTGAATGCCTCTTTTCAGAAGTTCCAGACGCCGAATGGTCGCATCGATCTCCTCCTCTTTCAAAAGGTCGCTCAACACATAACGCACAACCTGACTGTCCAGTGCTTCGATCCGCTCAGCAAGATCTTTGTCCATATACGGTATGATCATCTCTCCGGTGTTCACATCAAACACTCTGGCATCACGCCGCTCTCCCGACAATACTGCATCTACATTCGTGCCGAATGCTGCATCATTGTCAATTCCCTGAAGCCCGGACACATTCCCCTTCTCATCAGTCTTATAAAGCATATTACCCACATGACGGTCTGCCTGTCCGCACAACATATCAAGCACTTGCAGATTCATAGAATCTCTTATAAATCCGGAGGTCACCTGCTTTTCCTTCTTACTAGTAAGTTGTTTGCTCACATCGTCGTACTGCTTCCCTTCTGCCTGATCCATCAGGTTTCCACGGATCGTCTTGCCGCTGGCTTTATCAAAGATCTCCACGGTCTGTGATTTCGCGATCAGGTTTCCCAGTCCAAGCAGTTCTGCCATACGGCTGGTAGCAACGTTTCGTCTGGTCATATTGGCCTGACCGCCTTCGTCCACAATGCCCAAGGGTACCATCAGTGCTTCGATCGTGAGTTTGTTTTTTTCTAAAAATGCCTCATAAAATTGTAACGCGTCCTCTCCTTCTTTTGTAGTCATGGAAGGATAGGCAGCACCTGATATATACTTCTGCAGTTTCTTTTTTTCATCCTTCGGCAATTTTGGAAATCTCTTAAATGTTTCCTGTAATGCAATATATTTGGGTGCTTGAGAGTGAGACCGGCCGATTCCGGCACTCACGTCTATGCTTTCTTCCTTTTTAAAATATTTGGTAACGGTGTGATCCCCTTCCTGAGATTCGATCTTTAAGACTTCCGATGCCCGACCGCCACTGGCTTTCTCCAGTTCTGATAAGTCATCCACCGTCAGTTTCCGGGTTCTCGATCTGCTAAGCACTGCCTGCCAGGTTTCCTTCGACTGTTCCTGCGGCGGCATACTGAGAAACTCATAGTACACATCTCCACAGCCATACAGATCCCTTTGTGCATATTCCTGAATCTGAAGCACCAGATCCCGGCGCACCTGTCCTGCTTTTGTGTGAGGATTGCGCGCAGTATATTGCTTACATGCATCCAGCAATGCCTGAAACGCATTGCAGGCTTCCAGCAACATGGCTCTATTGTCCTCAATGACATTACTAAAACTCTTCGACAGCACACCAACCGTTTTCTCCAGCGCATCCTGCACCCTTCTAAAGTATTTGGAATTCTTCCTGCCCAGTCCTCCCTTTTCAGACCTTAAAAGCATGCGCTCCCAGCCGCTAAAATCGTTTGCGGTCTCTCCCTTGGGCTGTCCCGTCCGGTCACCCTCTGCCGGTGCTTCAAGTCCTGACCTTGAAAAAGGCTCAACCCGGCTTTCGGATACCGAATTTGCCACAGTCTGTGACAGAACCGGTGCTTCCCCCTGCGTTTCCTCTCCAGTCTGCTGCCCCGGTTCCGCTTGTATCTTTTCCGGCGGCGTAAAATCCACGCTGCCCTTACCTCCTAATTCTTCGAAATCATCCACTGCTGTTTCTCCTATACTCGTCCATATATCATATATTGTCCAAGGCAGGAACGGTTCAAAAATTCACCGATCTTTTCGTATTCCATTTGGATCGCCGGGATCAGTTCCGCCGGTGTGATCACGATCTCCTCTGCATCCTCAGATGCCGCCATATACGCGGCATTGTATAGGATCGACTTGATGTTGCTACCGCTCAACTCCAGATTTTCTGCAAAAAATTCCAGATCGATCGACGGATCGATCTTCACATGTTCAGGAAGGATCGTCTGCCAGAGTTTTAAGATCGTTTCCTTGTCCGGAAGTTCGAAATTAATGCTGTAGGTAAGCCTTCGCATCACCGCAGGGTCAAAATTTTTGATCAGATTTGTTGCAAGGATCGCAACCCCCGGATATTCCTCCATCTTCTGAAGCAGGAAAGAAACCTCCGCGTTTGCATGCTTGTCGTTCGTTCCGCTGATCTCCGTGCGCTGGGAAAAAATGGAATCTGCCTCGTCGAAAAACAAAATGATATTTCCCTTTTTCGCCTCGTCAAAGACCTTTGCCAGATTTTTTTCCGTCTCTCCGATATATTTGCTGACCAGCTGGCTGATATCCACACGGTAGAGTTCCATGCCCAGTTCCTT
>CAMBUC010000289.1 GCA_945871045.1 uncultured bacterium | reverse complement strand
CACTCTTATCACGCACATTGCCATCAAATGCATCCGGCTCCATGTCCTCATCCATAAGCAATTCTCTCTGCTCTTGATTCAACACAGATATCCGGTTTAATAGCACCAGTTTCTTTTGAAGGCTACGGATCAAAACGTCTAAATACTCTTTTTCCTGCATATTATCTCCGTTTCTAGGATGTCGGTGACGACGGTACATTTGCCGTGCGCATGACTTCTTTCCATGTGTCGCGCATGGTTCTCAGATGCTCCAGCACCTCGTCTAAGATCTCAGGATCTTTTTTCAAATTTGCCTGCACCAAGCGATTATAAACATAGTTATATACATTTTCAAAATCCTGTGCCACCGGATATTTATGATTCAGTGTCGCTAAGAATTCTTCTATGATCGCTTCCGCCTTTTTTATATTTGTATGGGCACCCGGAATATCCTTCTTTTCGATACACATTTTTGCCATATTACAAAACTTGATGGCACCATCATACAGCATCAGTGTTAACTCTGCTTTTGATGCAGTCATGATCTTGCTGCGTAAATACTGATCATATCCCTTGTTTACCATTGTTCTTCCTCCCTGAAAACCTTTATCCGTTTCTCATCCATATCAGCATTACATTCCAAGCAAACCTGATAACTGCTGAGTCTGACTCTGCAATTTCGCCAATGCTGACTCCATTGCTGCAAATTTCTTATAGTAGCGATCCTCAATATCCGCTACTTTCTGCTCCCAATCAGAAATTTTGGTATTATAACTGGTATATTCTTTATCTAATCCTTTATCATTATAGAATTTACCATAGGAACGAAGTGTCGTACTGCTCATATGTTTTCCAAGTTCATCATACAGATCCTTCGATAAATTCTGGAAAAACTGGGTTACCCCATCCGGATCGGCTACGATTGCCGCCATCAATTTATCTGTATTGGACGAGGTATTTTCATCATCCGCATCTCCATCGATATGATATGCATTCTGCTCATTTTTTTCTGCATTCATGACACCTAGTGTTTTAATACCAAAACTGGACAATGCATAACTTTTTCCATTAATCGTATAAGACTTTGCCATTGCTGAAGTCATAACGCTCATCAGGGTACTTAATGTACTGTCTCTACGCAATACACCATTTTTTCCCTTTTCTTCCCACTTTTCGATTTCCTTCTCGCTCATGGATTCTTTTTCTTCATCCGTCAGCGGCTCGTAATCTTTTGCACTCTCGGCATTGTAAGAAGATGTCATGGAATTGATCAGACTGTTATACTCGGACAAAAAATCTTTGATCTTGTCATAAATTCCCTGATTATCCGTCTTTGTAGTGATAGATAATACCTCGCCCGGTTCTGTGAGTGCCGTCGCATTGATCGTCAATCCATTGATGCTAAAAGAATTGCTCTTGGATGTAAATTCTGCACCATTTAGTTTGATGGTGGCATCCTGTCCGTGAATACGCACCGCTTTCTCATTATAACCAATATCTTTTGGATCTTTATTTTGAATGCTTTTCGCATAGGAAACAAAATCCTTTAATTCCTGAAGAACAGCATCCTTCGTAAGCGCATCTTCTGCTGCCTGATATTCCTTCGCAAATCCGGCAATCAAAGGATCTGCGTCTGACGATTTTGCGTCAAATGATTTTAGTATTGCCTGCAATTCGTCATCAGTCTTTCCATCATACTCACTGACATATTCTGCATATGTCTTCGCTCCATCTGCCGGCTTGACATTCAGTCCTAGTTTACTGAGCGCCAATGTTCCAGCCTCATTCAAGCCGGTCAAAGAAAAATCTGCTTCTTTTCCACTCTCTTTAGAACTGATAAAAATACGCTTATTTGTTGCATCATAGTTTGCATCTACTCCGGCGTTTTGCAATTTACTGATCACGTCACTTATCTTTGTTTGCGCATTAAATGTTATTCGCTTTCCATTAACACTAATATCACCATCAGAACCCACTCCTAATTCCGACAGGGTGGTACTATTCGAAACATTTGTACCCTTTATCTCTTCTCCAGTCAGATAACCGGTCTTAGCAAGCGATGTGATCTCTAAGGTCTGAGTTCCGTTTACTGCGTTGTTTCCTGCAGTTACCGTTGCTTTTGCAGAGTTAGACACAGTCGTTGTTTTTAAACTGTATCCGGATGCAAAACGCATCTTATCTAATCCGTTACGAAAACTATATGTCTTGGAACTCATCGTTTTCCATGCATCCTGCTTCCAGGATATTTTTGTCTGTTCTTTTGTATATTTCTCTCCTTTTGCCCGGTATGCTGATACCAATTCCGATACCAGCGCCTCGGTATCTAATCCGGAGTTCATTCCTGTAATTCGAATCGGCATATTGCTTCCTCCTATCTATCCACGTCTATCGCTTCTCGTCTACCATGAGTCCTGCCATTTCCCATACTTTCTGGATCATATCCAGTGTCTTTTCGGCAGGATACTCTTTTTTCACTTCTTTTGTATCTTTATCTACGATCTTGATCGTCACGCGGTTCGTTCCCTCGTGATAACCGAAAATGGCTTCCATAGTTTTTGAATTTTATTTCTTCC
>CAMBUC010000288.1 GCA_945871045.1 uncultured bacterium | reverse complement strand
ATTTTCAGTGCATTGGTCTGGAACCGGGATTTCGTGTAGGAGATCCGGGGGAACTTTCTTTGCTCTTAGAGGATGTGCTGGCGGATGTATCAGAGCGTTGGTATGAGACCGCAGATCCGGAATTTCTGGCATTTGTAGATAATTATGCAAATGCAAAGAATGATGCGAATATCGCTCAGATGGTCCGGCGGTTATATGATTATTCAAACAGTTATCCGTGGCCGAAAGAATGGCTTGCGCATATTGCAGACATTTATAGCGCGGAATCTTTAACAGGAGAAGCACTTGCAAAACCGGACAGTTGGCTGCAAAAACAGATGGAGTATCTGCATGCAGTCATCGGAGGAGAAAGAGACCGTTTACTGTTGGCAAGAAGACTTTGCTTAGAGCCGGATGGACCGGATATGTATCTGGATAATATAGAACGGTTGCTAGAACAGCTGGATGGCACCGAAGCGATCACAGATTACGATGAATTGGGACTTGCGATCGCAAAAGTAGATTTTGGACGTTTGGCAGTCAGACGGGGATTTGATGGAGATAAAGCAGCACAGGAGTTGGTGAAATCCCTGCGTCAGGAGGTCAAAGATGAACTGCAAAAACTTTATAAAAAGTATTTTACGCTGCCCCTTTCTGCACAGTTAGAAGATCTGAAAACTGTCGGACGGTCGGTGCGCGTATTGTCACGTTTGACACTGGATTTTGCAAATGCATACCAAAAAAAGAAGGACGAACTAGGTCTTTTGGATTTTTCTGATATCGAGCATTTCGCACTTCAGATCCTCGTAGATGAAGAGACAAAAGAGCCGACGGAAGTGGCAAAGGAGTTTCAGGCATTGTTTGAGGAAGTCATGATCGATGAGTATCAGGACTCTAATTATGTGCAGGAGGCCATCCTTTCAGCTGTATCAGGCGGAGGCGGCAGAGATAATCGTTTTATGGTGGGTGATGTGAAGCAGAGCATTTATCGTTTCCGTCTGGCCAGACCGGAACTTTTTATGGAAAAGTATGACACGTATTCTACCGAAGATGCACCCTGCAGAAAGATCTGTCTGGATCAGAATTTCCGCAGCCGTCATCAGGTATTGGACAGTGTGAATGATCTATTCTATCGGATCATGAAGCGTGATGTCGGTGGTGTAGAATACGATGCAGCGGCTGCGCTTTATCCCGGGGCAAGTTTTCCGGAGATAAAGGATCAGGAAGCCTATAAGACGAGGATCCTGCTGGCAGACAGTGCAGCACAGGAATTAGAAGAAAGCGGGATTGACAATGCAAAAGTATTAGAGGCTTCCATGATCGCAGAAGAGATCTGCCGTGTGAAGAAAGAGCAGCGCGTTTCTGATGGCGCAGGCGGTTTTCGCCCGGTAGAGTTTTCTGATATTGTCATCCTTCTGCGTTCGCCGGGATCTTGGGGCGATGAGTTGACCGAGCAGTTATCAGTCCGTGGGATACCATCACATCGGATGTCTGTGAGTGGTTATTTTGGGACATCTGAGGTGCAGACGGTGTTAAGTCTTTGCCACGTGATCGACAATCCGTTGCAGGATATTCCGCTGGCGGCAGTGCTTGTAAGTCCCTTTTTTGATTTTACGAATGAAGAATTGGCAATGCTTCGGATACAGGGAACGCATGCATTCTTTTATGATCATTTGATCGATTATAGCGAAAATGGTTCCGCGGAACAGTTGCGTAAGAAATGTGCAGTTTTTTTGGAAATGCTAAATGATTATCGTGAGCGTGCCCGTCATTCATCGGTACATGAATTATTAGACCGGATCTTACGGGAGTGCGGATATCTTCATTATGTGCGTGCGCTTCCTGCAGGTGAAAAGCGGCTTGCGAATGTAGAAATGCTGCTGCAGCAGGCGGTGGCTTTCGAGCGTACCAGTTACAAGGGCCTGTTTTCGTTTATCCGCTATATGGGGCAGTTGCAAAAGTATGCCGTAGACTTTGGAGAGGCGGATGTGACCCAGGAGAATGCAAACGTGGTTCGCATTATGAGTATCCATAAGAGTAAGGGACTGGAGTTTCCGATCGTATTTGTCAGTGGCCTTGGACGAAAGTTTAATACAAAAGACAGTACGGATGCAATGATCTTAGACAGTATGTATGGAGTGGGTCTGGCTCATGTGGAAGGAAAAAAACATCGAAAGCGTACGACGATCTTAAAGGAAACGATCGCTGCGCGCATCGCTGGTGATAATATCGGCGAGGAACTGCGCGTCCTCTATGTTGCGCTGACACGGGCGAAGGAGCAATTGATCCTGACCGGAACTGTAAAAGATTTAGAAAAAACATTACTAAATTATGAACTTCAATCAGAGCAGGAAGCATCGTTTCTGGACCGCAGGGAAGCCGGCTGTTATCTGGATTGGATCATGCCCGGTGCCTATCGTCATCCGGAGCATCTGAAGATCGAAACCTATTGTGCCGGTGAATTTCAGTTGATGGATCAGTTGGAACAGGCAGAACGATTTGTGGAAGCGGGACAGTTACTTGACGCTGTGGAAGATGTAAATGAAATCGTGTATGATGCCATTGATGAACGGTTAAAGATTGATTATCCTTATGAGGAGGAGATCTCACTTC
>CAMBUC010000287.1 GCA_945871045.1 uncultured bacterium | reverse complement strand
TCCGCCACATCCGCCTGCTGCGCCTGTGAGCGTCTGCCTATAAATGAACAAGTTCATTTATCAAGAAATCCGCCACATCTGCATAATAATAAAACTACTTTTCAAAGTATAGCGTAATCCATGGGAAAAATCAACGAGAAAATAGAAAAACCGGAAAAATGTTGTTGACAATTCAGTGATATGGTGCTATGGTTAATTACATAAGTAATGAACTACATAATCAATGAAGTGAATGATGAGAACAGGAGGTGCAATGTTTGAACGAGTTGTTATCTCAGAATAAATCCATTTATCTACAGGTTAGCGAGATGATAGAAACAGATATCCTGCGGGGAATCCTCTTGGAGGAGGAGCGGGTGCCAAGTACCAACGAGTTGGCAAAACTCTATACCATCAACCCTGCGACAGCTGCGAAGGGGATTAATTTACTGGTAGATGAAGGGATTCTTTATAAGAAAAGAGGGATTGGAATGTTTGTTGCAGAAGGAGCAAAGGAGCATATCATTGAAAAGCGTAAAGAAGCATTTTACGAGACATATATCAAAGGACTGTTGGAGGAGGCAAAAAGCCTCGGTATCAGCAGCGAGCAGTTGATCGATATGATCAGATCACAGGAATAGGAGGGGCATAGCATGAGCCGGTTAGTATGTGAAAATATATCAAAACAGTATAAGAAAAAAGAAGTATTACATAACATCAACCTTACGGTTGAACAGGGAAAGATCTATGGTCTGGTGGGCAGAAACGGTGCCGGAAAAACCACATTGTTGTCTATCATGACTGCACAAAACCCTGCCACAAGCGGAACCGTGACACTGGATGGAATGCCGGTTTGGGAAAATCAGCAGGCGTTGGATCACTTGTGTTTTTCCAGAGAGTTAAATACCTTGAGTATACTCGGACCGAACAATATCAAGGTGAAAGAGTATTTACAGATGGCACGCACCTTTTATCCCAACTGGGATAGAGAAATGGAAAAGCGCCTGGTGGAACAGTTCGACCTGAATCCGAAGAAAAAGATCTCGAAACTTTCCAAAGGGATGCTTTCCATGGTAACGATCATTGTGGCACTGGCCAGTAAAGCGGACATTACGATCTTGGATGAGCCGGTAGCGGGTCTTGACGTTGTTGCGAGAGAAGATTTTTATCGCTTGCTGTTAGAGGAGCACGAAGCCACCGGAAGAACTTTTATCGTCTCTACGCATATTATTGAGGAAGCGGCAAATGTTTTTGAGGAAGTGATCTTCTTGAAAGATGGGGATATTTTATTAAAGGAAGATACACAGGAACTGTTAGAACGTGCGGTGCATGTAAGCGGCCTGGCAGAAGAAGTAGATGCTGCCTGTGCCGGTCTTGAGATCCATCATGCAGAGATGATCGGACGAAGCAAAGGTGTGACCGTTCTTCTTTCCGGTGATGACCGGATCCCGGAGGGTTATGATGTGACCATGCAGCCGGTTTCTTTGCAGAATTTGTTTGTGGCTTTGTGTGGAAGGGAGGCATAATATGGGCGGATTGATGCGTTCCTTCAAATATGCGGCATTTCGGGCTGGGCGTGAGATCGGTGTTTGTCTGCTGATGGCAGTTGGATTTGTGTTTTATTTTGCATTTCTTGATGGCTCACCCTTTACGGTTCAAAATCTGCTGCCCCGGTTTCCCTTTATGCTGTTGTTTATCGGAAATCTGATGTTTATGCTCTATGGGATGTTAGATGTTGCTACCTATTCCCAGTTGACGCTGACTTATGGCAGTACGAGAAAAAATGTGGCCATCAGTACCGTGTTCATGCATGTGATCCAGATCGCGGCACTTGTACTATTGATAGCCCTCAGCGGAGCCTTTATCCCGCAGGAATGGCTGCCCGTTCCTTGCAGCACCCTTTGTCTTCTGGCGGCCGGTTTCTTTTTATTTTGCAGTGGCTTTGCATTGATCATGGGCATTCTGATTCATCGTTTCGGAAAGGTGGCCTATATACTCGTTACGATCTTTGCAGCACTGGGAGGTGGTTTGATCGGCGGTCTGGTTGGTTTCCATGGCGGATCAACGATCGTGCTGGATACGTTGCTCCGTGTGTTGAATTTAAATCTAATGTTTGCAATTGGCCTGATATGGTATGCAGTGATGGCAGTGATCCATTGGCTGGCGATCCGAAAGATCGAGGTCCGGGTGTAAGCCTTCGTTCACTGCAAAAGGAGGAAGAAGAAAATGAAAGCATTATGGAAGCAGATGAAATTTCAAAGAGATCTTGTGTTGGTGGGAGCGCTGGCAATGATCGGACTGTTTGTATTTGGCAGTGTCCTGCATGACATCCTTGTGGTCTCCGGTGACGAGGTGGACAGCGTGTTTTGCATGGGAAGTTTTATGGCGACGATCGTGGTTGCATTGATCATGTTCTTTTTTGCAGGAACACATATGGCGCAGACGTTTCATTATGCAGTTGCCTTGGGACAGACGAGAAAACGCACCTATCCCATGTATGTGATCGCGGTATTTGGTACATTTCTTGTACTGGTGCTGCTGTTAAAACTTTTGAGTGTTTTTGAGATCTGGCGATTGCATGTCATGTTTCCCGGGATGGAGATCGAATCTTTTGTAGATGTGG
>CAMBUC010000286.1 GCA_945871045.1 uncultured bacterium | reverse complement strand
AGAAGGGCTGCATGGAGATCATGAAACTTTTTATGACAAAGGACGAGGATCTGTATGATAAGACCATCGAAGATGTATTTGATGACGAAGTATTCGCTTCTACCTTCTGGCTCTATTGGCGGACGATGTTTGCCTTTGAAAACTGGCACAGCGCATTGGAAATGAAACTGTATTTCCAGCGGTTTATCCATCACATTGCAGGACTGCCTGATTTCAGCGCACTGAAATTTACCAAATACAATCAGTACGAATCACTGATCCTGCCGATGCAGAAATATCTGGAGGATGCGGGCGTTGACTTCCAGTTCAACACAGAGGTAACAAATGTCATTTTTGAGCATAAGGATGGCAAAAAACTGGCGACTGCCATTGAGTGCAAAGTGAATGGCAAAGAGAGTGGAATCCTTCTGAGTGAAAATGATCTTGTATTTGTGACAAACGGAAGCTGTACAGAAGGAACGATATACGGTGATCAGGATCACGCGCCCAACGGAGACGCAGAGGTGCGCACCAGCGGCTGCTGGAGCCTCTGGAAAAATATTGCAAAACAGGATCCATCCTTTGGACACCCGGAGAAGTTCTGCTCTGATGTGGCAAAAACAAATTGGGAATCTGCCACAGTTACAACTTTGGATGATAAGATCCTTCCTTACATTACAAACATCTGCAAACGCAATCCCAAAACAGGGAAGGTCGTTACCGGCGGTATCGTGAGCTGCAGGGATTCCAGTTGGCTACTCAGTTGGACGATCAACAGACAGGGACAGTTCAAGACGCAGGATAAGGATAAGGTTTGTGTATGGGTATACGGTCTGTTCACGGATGTACCGGGGGATTATGTGAAAAAGCCTATGAAGGAGTGTACCGGTAAAGAGATCACGGAAGAGTGGCTGTATCATCTGGGTGTTCCGGTAGAGCAGATCCCTGAACTGGCAGAAAAGAGCGCAGTCTGCGTACCAACCATGATGCCCTATATCACCGCATTCTTCATGCCGCGTACCAAGGGTGACCGCCCGGATGTCATTCCCGATGGCTGTGTCAACTTTGCATTTCTGGGACAGTTTGCCGATACACCGCGCGATACCGTATTCACGACTGAGTATTCCGTGAGAACCGCCATGGAGGCAGTATACGGTCTGCTTGGCGTGGACAGAGGTGTGCCTGAGGTTTGGGGCAGTGTTTACGATATCCGCGAACTTTTGGACAGCACGGTGAAACTGATGGACGGCAAGTCGCCGCTTGAGATGGAACTGCCGGGACCGTTGAACCTGCTGAAGAAACCGCTTCTTCGTGTAGTAAAAGGAACGGTTATTGAAAAACTATTAAGAGATCATGATGTCATAAAGGATGGGATGATCTAAAAAAATATATTTTTCTATGTGTATGATTATACAAAACCGGAAGTTCTTTTCATTGAACTTCCGGTTTTGTACGTCTTTTCTCACTCTTTTTTGTTTACCGGAAAATTGCGTTATGATATATTATAATTTAAATAGGAATCAGATGATGAAGTTTTTAGCGTGTGGACAAGTTTCACCAGATAATTTGTTTTCCAGAGAAAGTGGGAAAGGAATAAAACTATGGGAAAAAACAAAAAAGAAATGGAACTTTGGGAGCAGAAACTGATCGGGCGTAAAACGCGCTATACGGATACGCTCTGGCAAAAGACGTTGGGTGCGATCTGGTGGGTCGGCGGCGGTGTTTATGAATCCGCTGTGAATGGACTTTTGGACCATCTGGCAAAAAAGGTGAATCCAGATATAAAGGATATTGAGTTGTATGGTAAAAAGATGGATCGTCCGTGGGGAGACTTAAAACAATATGGCAGGAGAAAACTTGGAGACGTACTTCGCTCTGAGTCTATCAGAAAGTCTCTGATATCAGCGATCAGACGTTCATTGGCAGATCCGAATGAGATGAAGTATGTGTCCGGTCTGATGGTAGGTACCACCTGTTTTGCGGCGGCTGCCGTGGATCCGGAATCGAAATCGCCCATCGGCTTTATGAAGAAGGATCTGGCGGAGTTTTACAATGAGCTTGGTATTGTTCCGGACACCGAGGCGATCATCGCCGATATGTTTGAGGAAACGGTCAAGGTTAAGGATTCAAACTTTACTGATGCGCAGTGGCGGACCTATATCATGCCTATCATTATCAGTGAGAGTTACAAGAAGCAGTTGGATCGTGTAAATCATATACTGTGCGAAGAGTATATGCATTCGCCTTCCATGTCAAAAGAAATGCTGGAAGCGCGTCTGGATAAGGCCCAGAGGCTGCTTGGAAAGATGTATCAGGGATTTTCTAAGACACTTGCAAATCATACGGAGTATCTGGAGGCTCCGTTGAATTTTCTGGAGACGGATGCGCCGCATCAGTTGATGGAAGTGCAGGGAAAGCCATTGACCGAGGAGGAAAAAGAAAAATTCAGTCAGCACAAGACGAGGGCGCTTACTTCTCAGGAGGAATTGAATGCAATCAAAAAGCGTGCACTGCAGGTGAAGCGTCCGGATAAGTTATCAGATTATGTGCAGGCTTTTTACCGTAGTTTGTCGGGAAGCACCGGGCGTGCGTCTGTGCATGAGAAATCCTCTATTCCGAAACCG
>CAMBUC010000285.1 GCA_945871045.1 uncultured bacterium | reverse complement strand
TGCACCGGCCGGAAAAGCCACTGTCTATATCAATTCCGATACGTATGATAAGATCATGGAATTGGCAGAGGAAGAAGGTATTACAGACAAAACAGTGCTTTCACAGACCATTGATGAATACATGGAACTTGGATTTGGCTACCGCCAGAGACCTCTTAGAAGCATCTTAAGAGATATGAAGCCCAGAAGCGGACGCTCCGGGGATATGGATTCGTTCTTATTATAAAATCATAGCAATTACGTATCTGTTCAGTACCTTCACAGATACGATGCAAAAATGCATGAAAATTGCTTCGCAATGGCATTTTTGCACTCCTGAATCATGTCTTCCCGGTCTCAGCAGTAAATGCTTCGACCTGTTCTGAACAGTTACGCAATTACATTTTTAGGGCATACGAGAATATATGACTACGTATGCCCTATCTACATCATGAAAACATTCTGTTTCTGATAAATATAATTATTTTATCTGCGCTAATCAATCCCCTGCTGCACTTTCGCCTCTAAGATCGCTTTGTTCAACTGGAGCATCTTTGCATCCATCATGGATACGATCTCTGAACATTCTTTTAAGTCCCGGCTAATATATTCTGGGGCGTTTCCCTCGAATTTGTAGTAGATCTTGTGCTCTAAACTCGCCCAGAAATCCATGGCGATGGTTCGGATCTGGATCTCAACTTTCGTATCCACCACCCGGTCAGATAAAAAGATCGGCACGGAAACAAGCATATGATAACTCTTGTAACCGCTCTCCTTCGGATGTTTGATATAGTCCTTTACAGAAATGACTGTCAGGTCATTCTGTTTTCCGATCATTTCCGCCATCCCGTAGATATCCGACGTAAAGGAGCATACGATCCGAATGCCTGCGATATCGTTGACATAGCGCACCATGTTTTCCAAACTGGTATCACGCCCGTGCCGCTTTAATTTTTTGCAGATACTCTCCGGAGACTTGATACGGGACTTGATATACTCGATGGGATTATACTTATGAATATGTACAAACTCATCATTTAAGATCTCCAGTTTTGTGCCAACTTCCTTAAGCGCGGAATTGTATAAGAAAATGAGAGTTTCCCAGCTTTCCGCACTATCCTGAAAAACTTCCGCTACCTGCATAGTTACCCCTCCTCAATGACATGGATCTCCAGATAATCAAAATCGATGTCTTCGATAAAACAATCCTTTGTAAATCGTGCTCTGGCATGTCGTTTAAATTCTGCGATCGTGGCATCTAACCAAATCGGCTTCCCCAGATCAAACTCCCGGCACACTTCATCTATCCCCCGAAAGATCTTGTGTGTGCGCGTATCATCGGAGTCCTCCTCATAGGTGTAGTCCCGCAGCAGATGATTGTCTTTCATCAGTTTGAACCAAATACGCATAAAAACATGTCCTCCTTTGCCTGCTGCTTCGTACGATTACATCTGTCGTAACTGTTCCACAGTTTCACAGTTACCTTCTTTCAACACTTCTATCAATGTCTGCATTGTCTGTGGGCTTCATACATTAAAATACCTGCTGCCATGGCTGCGTTCAGGCTCTCCAATTGTCCTTCCATGGGAATCTTCAGATAGGTTTTTGCAAGATCCGCTGTCTCCTTCTTCAGACCGTTTCCCTCGTTTCCGATGAGAAACGCAGTGGGCCCGGTAAAATCCAGTTCATCATAAAACTGTTCTCCCCGCAGATGCGCCGCATAGGTATGTACACCTGCCCGATGCAGATCCTCCAGAGTGTTTGCAAGATCTTCCGCGATATAAAAGGGCATCCGGTAAATACTTCCCATAGTGGCTCGCACGGTTTTCGGTGAAAACAGATCCACCGTATCCCGGGTCATTATGATACCGGTCAGTCCTGCTCCCTCTCCGGTGCGAAACATCGTTCCCAGATTGCCCGGATCCTGAATGTCCTCCAGTACCAATAAGCGCGTGCCCGCCCCCTTTAAAAGATCCTCAAACCGGTACTCCGGCTGGCGAACGACCGCGAGAATCCCCTGAGGCGTATTCGTATCACTCACATGTGCGAACACACCATCACTCACCAATTCATATTCTATGCCGGAATCCGCTAAACATACATGATTCTTTTCGTCTTTTAAAAACTGCTCAGACACATAGACCCGCTGCAAAAGTTCCCGCGGTGTCTCCCGAAACATTTTTATGCCCTCAACAATAAAGGCGCGCAGTTCCCTACGCGCCTTTGCCTTTTTATTCAGTTGTACGATCGTCTTCATCTGCTGATTCGATGTACTTGTGATCATGCTATTTTCCTATCTTGCCAAAGTGTTGCAGATATCAAACTCGTAATCATTGACACCTTTCTCCATTGCCAGCGCCTCGTCAATGTCAAAGTCTGTCACCTGATTTTTCTTTAATGCAACCACGCGGTTACTCTTTCCTGCACATAAGCAGTCCACCGCATAGGCACCCATAACAGATCCCATCATACGGTCTCTGGCTGTAGGGGATCCGCCGCGCTGCATGTGTCCTAAAATAGTCGCACGGGTCTCCATTCCTGTAGCAGCCTCGATACGGCGTGCCATAGAAGTAGAATGTCCGATACCTTCTGCATTGATGATGATATGATGCTTCTTACCTTTTTTACGGTTTTCAA
>CAMBUC010000284.1 GCA_945871045.1 uncultured bacterium | reverse complement strand
TGATTGCCACAGACAATTACGAGGCCATTTATCGAAGTTTTCTGAAAGCAGTAGATCCGGCCTATCAGCAAAGAGGAAAAGAACTGTTATCTCTGGAAACTTACAGGGGGCAAAAAGATAAGACAGGATATTTGGGAACGGAAGAATTTCCAATGTATTATACAGAAAAATTGGAGTGGCATGAAATTAATGTGTTTGCAGGATATGATGAAAATGGCGAAAGTATTATTAACATTCTTGGGCGTGATGTGACGGAGGCACATGACAAGGCAGACACAAAGGCTCAATTGGAAATTGCCAATGCATCCAGCGCGGCAAAATCAGCGTTCCTGTTTAATATGTCCCACGATATACGTACACCGATGAATGCGATTATCGGTTTTACGGAACTGTTGGAGAAACATCTGGATGACAAGGAACTGGCAAAGTCTTACATCAAGAAAATCCAGACCTCCAATGACTTTCTGCTTTCCCTCATCAATAATGTCCTTGAGATGGCAAGAATCGAAAGTGGTAAGACGACTTTGGATGAATCCTACGGGGATGCCTATGCATTTAATGAGACGTTATTCTCCTTATTTGATTTCCAGATGAAGGAAAAAGGCATCGAGTTTATTAGGACCAATCAGGTGGAACATCCGGATGTTATTTGTGATGAAACAAAGTTACGGGAGATATTTTTGAATATTTTAAGTAATGCATGGAAATACACACCTTCCGGAGGCAGGGTAACCATGAGCCTGAACGAAATTCCGTGTGACAGGCCGGGCTATGCCATGTATCAGACTGTGATCGAAGATACAGGAATTGGCATGTCTGAGGAATTTCTTCCCCATTTGTTTGAAGAGTTTACCAGAGAACGGTCCAGCACAGAAAGCAAACTGAACGGCACCGGACTGGGCATGCCAATCGTAAAGAAACTGGTTGATCTGATGCAGGGAACCATTGAAGTGGAAAGTCAGGTGGGAAGAGGAACAAAGATCACCGTAACCTTACCCCACAGAATTGCGCAGGCGGAGGATACCAAGAGGTATATAGAGAAAACGCAGGGGTATGATAAAAACCGTTTTCAAGGGAAACGGATCCTTCTTGCAGAAGACAATGAGTTGAATGCAGAGATTGCCATCACGATATTGGAGGAAGCAGGCTTTATGGTAGAGCATGCGGAGGATGGTATTATCTGCGTAGATATGATGGAGAAAGCGGACGCCGGTTATTATGATCTGATCCTGATGGATATCCAGATGCCGAATATGGATGGGTATAAGGCTACCCGGACGATTCGAAAACTTTCGGACCAGAAAAAAGCAGGCATTACCATTATTGCCATGACTGCAAATGCATTTGACGAAGATAAGAAAAATGCCTATGAGGCAGGTATGAACTGGCATATAGCCAAACCGATCAAAGTGGATGAATTAATGTCTGCTTTGACGGGGATCTTAAAATAATGGAATGAAAGGAAGGAATGGAGTATATATCCAATGAATCCATGTAAAGAAAAACAGGAATTTACCCATGTCAAGCATGAATTTGAGCCTATTTATGACGAACATTCACGTATTATGATCTTAGGTACATTTCCATCTGTGAAATCAAGAAAACAGAACTTTTATTATGGACATCCTCAAAACAGATTTTGGAAAGTAATTGCAGTTCTTTGCGAGGAATCCGTTCCACAATCGATCCTTGAGAAAAAGGAATTACTGTTAAGGCATCACATCGCTATCTGGGATGTGATAGCCGAGTGCGACATACATGGTTCCAGTGACAGTTCTATCAAAAATGTTGTTCCGACGGACTTATCGGTGATTCTTCGAAATGCACCGGTGGAGCGGATTTATGCAAATGGGACAAAGGCGTATGATCTTTATATGAAATACAGTTATCCGGTTTTAGGTATGGAAATGATTAAATTGCCGTCTACAAGCCCTGCCAATGCTGCTTTTGGGATGGAACGGTTAATCGAGGAGTGGGGAAGAGAGGTTCAACCAAGACTGTTCGGAAAGACATCGGGAACTGTTAAGCAGTAGCGAGTTGGCAGAGTATGAGAAGGCATATTTTTCTAAAGTGTTAAATGGAGAAGCGTCTGCGGTAGAAATGTCAGAGGCACTCGAAAAATTTAAGTAATGGTGTTTATATTTTGCCGGAGGTTTGAGATGATGAGATTTTTAATTTGCAGAGTCGATTTAAACGCGGAATCTATTCTCATGTATAATCCGGAAACTATTATGGCAGAAAAACTGGAGACAGTCATATCTAGAGGCGACCAGAATTCTAGGCCAAGAGATTACTATGATATCTACATATTAGCCAGACTGCAATATGCAAATATAGAGCCGGATGCGTTAAAGGTTGCACTGAACGCTACCACAGAGAAGCGCGGATCATCAGCTGTGGTTCGGGAGTATCGCAGCATCATGGATACGGTTAAGAGTAGCGAAGTAATGCAGAGGCAGTGGAAGAATTATCAGAAGGATTTTGAGTATGCAACGGACATTGCGCTTGAGGATGCGTGTGATGTGGTGGTAGAGTTGATGGAAAACTTGATAGTTGGCTAACGACGAAAATAATACATGAAAAAGACAAATGTAAAATGAAAATGTTATGAGGATAGATTCATTTTGGGTTTAGAGATAT
>CAMBUC010000283.1 GCA_945871045.1 uncultured bacterium | reverse complement strand
CCGATATCCTGTAAAATGGATCCTTTTTCTTTTGTGATATCTTTTCCGAATATCATTGCGCTGCCGGAGGTAGGGGCAATCAGCCCGAGCAGGGTTCGGATTGTCGTGGATTTTCCGGCACCGTTAGGGCCGATGAAGCCAAAGAACTCGCCCTGTGAGACCGTTAGATCAAGGTCAATGATTCCTCTTGACTTACCGTAGTATTTCGTAAGTTTTGTCGTTTTAATAATCTCCATATTCCGTTACTCCTTCCGAAGATAAATGCTTTTCCAAAAATTCATCAGTTTTACAAAGCCTTTTTCCATCTCATCCATATCCACATTACCACGCTGAACCATCTCCCAAAGATAGCCCTCAGACGCCCAATACATGTCGTGATACATCATAGGAATATCCAGTCCGGGAATAAACTGTTCCGGATTCAGGTTCAGAAGTGTCTTATCCGCTTTCAGATTAAAGTATTTGTGGTAGTTTTCCTGTACGGCAGCGGAAATTTCCGCATCCTTTTCGTAAAAAGCCTTGATGGTAAAGTTCGCCATGTCGGGGTAGAGGCGAATAATTTCCATTTTTGCCCTCATGCCTCGTTCCATACTCTCAAAGAGATTTTTCTGTTCGTAACAGTTGTACTCTGTCAGAAATTCTATGGTTACCTCTGCACATTTGTCCCACAAAAACATATACAGTTCTTTTTTGTTGCGAAAGTAATGAAAGAGCAGGGATTTGCTAATGCCCGCCGCATCCGCAATCTCACTCATAGGGCTGTTTTTATAGGAATTCTGTGAAAATACCCTGTATCCTGCGTTTATGATTGCCTGCTGCTTTTCTGCGGGCAAAGAAAAGAACCTTTCATTCATACCGTAACCTCCGTTAACCGATTCGGTTAATACTATTTTAAAGTCGTTGACCGATTTTGAGAAGACTCTTCCTGAAAATTTATTTGGATACTTTCTTTACATGGCAGTGTCAAGATAAACTTCGCAGCATCGAAGCAGAAGGAACGTCCCTACCGAATCAATAATTGTAATCCCATAACAATCATCCAGATATATGCACAAGTTTTAGGAATCATCAGCATTCCGATTTTTGGCATTTTCTTACTCAGTAATGTTACCGGCAGATAACATCCAAAAGAGATCATGATTGCTGCTACCATTCTCGTCATATGATAACCGTATGTATTACCGGAAATGGCATACAGAATGATTACGCAAATTCCTGTAACAGCAAATACTGCATTCCTAATCATAGACAGTTTCAGATTACCTTCATCGCTACACCAGTTATTTTGTGGCAGACAGCAGATTACAATTCTAATAATTGCAGAAACCCAAATAATGATCTCTAACATCATAGGTGCTTTCATCTCATAGAATGTATATTTCCAAATGTAAAGTAGAATGATGTAAAATACAGTCATGGTAATAGAGGAAATCTGAAGCCCGATTCCCAGTTGCTTCCTGATTTTATCATTACTTCCCTTTATTGCTCTAATCACACGAGGAATCAGATGAAATGCATCTCCTCCACAAAGAGTGAATGTCAATATTCCATAAAGAATAAATAACACATTCCCATTTGAAAAAGCAAAAAACATAATTCCTGCAATCAAATCAAACGTTAAATAACAGACATCAAATACTGCCTCCATCAAATCTGGTACACGGGGTTGATAGGTAGTTTTTGTCATCGTTTTGTACGCTCCTTTTCCAATAATTTTGTATAACAAATATAGTTTTTAAAAAATACTACTCCCGCTAAGGCTAATGCGCAGCCTAGTCCGGAGTAAAAAAAGGCAACAAAGATATCCGGGAATATCCCACTGGCTCTAAAACCAATGCCACCGCCCATCATGCAAGCCATGATGATATATGCCTTTAAATCAAAGAAATTCCAAAACGGCTTGTAATCTTCATAGTTCAAAATTCTCCTTGTATGCTTTTGGCTCATCTTGAAAAACATTGTTCCAAAAAGAACAAATACAATGAGTGAGAATAGATATAAATACCACTGGGATTCAATTACAAGGTATGATAAAACTCCGAGTCTTGCGACATTAAAACCAGCGATCAACCATACAATACCGGCGATCAATAAAAGGCTTCTCTTTTTTACACGAAACATCTTTTCATCCCCCTTTCTCATCTGTCTTTTTTAAACAGGTTTCAGCATTATTGCAGATCTTGCTAAAAACAGACTTGCACATCGCCATCTCATCTTCTGTAAGTCCCCGAAACATATTTGTTACAAACTCTTTCTGTACATTTAGCCCGGCCCTAACAATTTCCTGAGCAGCATCTAACAATATGATTTCGATATGCTTCTTATTATCTTCACTCTGTCTCTTTTCAACGAATCCCTTTCCTTCGAGTAATTTCAGCGAAGCCGAAACATGTGATTTCGTAGATTTACGAACTTTAACAATATCAGCTGCTGTGTGATACTGCGGATTGTTGTACAAAAACATCAGGATGTCATATTCCATTTGAGTTAATCCGTATTGATCACACACGGTCCGTGTAAGTGTCTCATAATAACATGTAATTGTCTTATGCTGATCCCAAAAATACACGACTTCTCCCTCCTTATCGTTCTATTTAGAACGATTATATATAAAATTCTAATTTGCGTCAAGATAAAAAGAATGCGCTTTGCGCATTCTTCACGCCCGAGCGGTA
>CAMBUC010000282.1 GCA_945871045.1 uncultured bacterium | reverse complement strand
GGTTAGAGTACGAGACAGACTCCAATGACGTATTCTATGTTCGTGTAGATAGAACAAGAAAGGTTCCGATCACTGTTCTGATCCGTGCACTCGGAATTGGAAGCAATCAGGAGATCATTGATTATTTTGGTGAAGAGCCGAAGATCGTAGCAAGTATCGGCAAGGATGTTTCTACAAACTACGAGTCAGGTCTTTTGGAACTGTACAAAAAGATCCGTCCCGGCGAGCCACTGACAGTGGAAAGCGCTGAGAGTTTGATCTCTGCAATGTTCTTTGATCCGAGAAGATATGATCTGGCTAAGGTTGGACGCTATAAGTTCAACAAGAAACTGGCATTCAAGAATCGTCTGCGCGGTCAGGTGCTGGCAGAGGATGTCATTGATCCTTCTACCGGCGAAGTTTTGGCAGAGACCGGAACACAGTTGACAAGAGAAAAAGCAAATGAGATCCAGAACGCTGCCGTAAAGTATGTCATGATCCAGACTGAGGAGCGGAATGTGAAGGTGCTTTCTTCTATGATGGTAGAGATCGAGGCGTGGGTACCTGAACTGGCTGACAAGGAACTGCAGAAGTCACTTGGTATCAACGAACTTGTTTACTATCCGGTATTAAAGCAGATCTTAGAAGAGAATTCTTCTTTCGAGGATATCAAAGAAGCCATCAAGAGAAATGTGAATGAGTTGATTCCCAAGCATATTACAAAGGATGATATTTTCGCTTCTATTAACTATAATATGCATCTGGAGTGGGGCATTGGTAACGATGATGATATCGACCATCTTGGAAACCGCCGTATCCGTGCGGTCGGTGAATTGCTCCAGAATCAGTACCGCATTGGTCTCTCTAGATTAGAGCGTGTGGTACGCGAGCGTATGACAACACAGGATCTGGAAGGTATCTCTCCCCAGAGCCTGATCAATATCAAACCCGTAACTGCGGCAGTGAAGGAGTTCTTTGGTTCTTCTCAGTTGTCACAGTTCATGGATCAGAATAATCCGCTGGGCGAGTTAACACATAAGAGACGTCTTTCTGCACTGGGACCCGGTGGTCTGAGCCGAGACCGTGCCGGATTCGAGGTCCGCGACGTACATTACTCGCATTATGGACGTATGTGCCCCATCGAGACACCGGAAGGTCCGAACATCGGATTGATCAACTCACTGGCTTGCTATGCCCGGATCAATGAGTACGGTTTTGTTGAGGCGCCTTATCGTAAGATCGATAAGACTGACCCGAAGAATCCTCGCGTGACCGATGAAGTGGTATATATGACTGCGGACGAAGAGGATAATTATCATGTAGCGCAGGCGAACGAGAAGTTGGATGCAGAGGGACATTTTGTACGTAATTCCGTATCCGGCCGTTATCTGGATGAGACCCAGGAGTACGATAAGACCATGTTTGATTATATGGATGTCTCTCCGAAGATGGTGTTCTCTGTGGCTACGGCGCTGATCCCGTTCTTGCAGAATGATGATGCGAACCGTGCGCTGATGGGATCCAACATGCAGCGTCAGGCCGTTCCGCTTTTGACTACCGAGGCTCCTGTTGTGGGAACCGGTATGGAGCCCAAGGCAGCCGTTGACTCGGGTGTCTGCGTGGTTGCGAAGAAGGCCGGTACGGTTGAGAAGGCTCAGTCTGATGAGATCTGGGTAAAGAATGATGATGGAACAACTACGAATTATAGATTGACCAAGTTCTCCAGAAGTAACCAGAGTAACTGCTACAACCAGAGACCGATCGTATTTAAGGGCGATCATGTAGAGGCCGGCGAGGTGATCGCGGATGGTCCTTCTACTTCTGAGGGTGAGTTAGCATTAGGAAAGAACCCGCTGATCGGATTCATGACCTGGGAAGGTTATAACTACGAGGATGCGGTATTGTTAAGTGAGCGTTTGGTTCAGGACGATGTTTATACATCTGTTCATATCGAGGAGTACGAGGCAGAAGCACGTGACACCAAACTTGGACCGGAAGAGATCACCCGTGATGTGCCCGGTGTTGGTGAAGACGCCTTAAAAGACTTAGACGAGCGCGGAATCATCCGTGTCGGTGCTGAAGTTCGTGCCGGTGATATTCTGGTTGGAAAGGTTACCCCGAAGGGTGAGACCGAACTGACTGCGGAGGAGCGCCTGCTTCGTGCGATCTTCGGTGAAAAAGCAAGAGAAGTACGTGATACTTCCTTAAAAGTACCTCATGGCGAGTATGGTATCGTTGTGGATGCAAAGGTATTTACAAGAGAGAACGGAGATGAGTTATCTCCGGGTGTGAATCAGGCGGTTCGCATCTATATCGCCCAGAAGCGTAAGATTTCTGTCGGTGATAAGATGGCTGGTCGTCACGGTAACAAGGGTGTGGTTTCCAGAGTGCTTCCGGTGGAGGATATGCCGTTCCTTCCCAATGGACGTCCTTTGGATATCGTATTGAACCCCCTCGGTGTGCCTTCCCGTATGAATATCGGACAGGTGCTTGAGATTCACTTGAGTCTTGCTGCTAAGGCACTTGGATTCAATATTGAGACTCCTGTATTTGATGGTGCACGAGAAATTGATATTCAGGATACTCTGGAACTTGCGAATGACTACGTCAATTTTGAGTGGGAAGATTTCTATGAGAAATATAAAGATACTCTTCGTGAAGACGTAATGGAATACTTATCAGACCACAGAGATCACAGAGATCTGTG
>CAMBUC010000281.1 GCA_945871045.1 uncultured bacterium | reverse complement strand
CCATCGGGCAGTACAATCATGATATCTGGAAATTGAATTAATTCATGAAAAATTTTTCTTCCTTAGCACCTGCTGCGCCTCACATGTAGCAGGTGTTTTCCTAGTTGTATAGGAAACGTCGTCTCCGATACGACAAAAGCTTCCGGCAGGATGCACAAAGCGCATTCTTTTTTATAATTGTGAAAAATGTATGTGCAAAGGGTTTCATGTACCGGAAAAAAACAATATTTGCTTGACTTTCAAAATGAAAAAGGCTATAACTACTAATCATAAATGGAAAGTGAAACAGGTGGGAAGAGAAGAAGTATGAGAATTGGATTTATCGGAGCAGGAAAAGTAGGATGCTCCCTTGGAAAATATTTAACGGCAACAGGTTCCAACTGGCAGATCGAGGGATATTTGAGTCGGAGTACAGATTCCGCGAAGGAAGCAGCGGTCTTTACCGACAGCCGCGTCATCGATCAGGTGGAACTGCTGACACAGATGTCAGACGTGATTTTTATCACAACACCGGACGGGGTAATCGGAGAGATCTGGCGGGAGATCTGTCATAGTGAGATCGATCTCACAAATAAGATCATCGTGCATTGCAGTGGATTGTTGTCTTCAAATATATTTGAAGGCGCAGTTTTGCGCGGTGCAACTGTGGCAAGCCTGCATCCATTATATGCGATCAGTGATCGCTTTGCATGTTATGAGATGCTTTCGGATGCGTTGTTT
The DNA here is from genome assembly GCA_945871045.1 of uncultured bacterium. Taxonomy (GTDB): domain Bacteria; phylum Bacillota; class Clostridia; order Lachnospirales; family Lachnospiraceae; genus W0P33-017. Next base: position 1,976 of record CAMBUC010000281.1, on the reverse strand, counting down.
ACCTTGGAGGGAAGCGGAGCGCGTCTCGAAGAGTTTCAATCCTTGCTGGAAATGAGTGGTCTTACGATTCAGCGCATTGATGCTTCCGGAAAGGTTGCTTATCATGCGGCTGCGTCCATCGGGTCTAACCTGATGGTGGCGCTGGCTGAACTATCCATTGATCTTTTATTAGATTGTGGGTTTGACCGGGAACATGCCAGAAGGGCACTGTATCCACTGATGTTGGGAAATCTGCATGCGATTATAGAAAAAGATACGGTGGAGGCGCTCACCGGGCCGGCAGAACGTGCAGATGTAAAAACGGTAGAAGCACATTTAAATACCCTGACGGGTGATGACCGTGAGATCTATCGTCTCCTGACGAAAAAATTGATCACCCTTGCGAAACAGAAAAATCCCGGTCGGGATTACCGAGGGATGGAAATATGCCTTGAATCGAGCAGTTAAGATGGGTACACTTTTATTTAGATAGGACATGTAGGAATAAAAAGAAAGGAGATTCTTATGGTAAAGATCATCGCAGACAGTACTTGTGATCTGTCGGAGGAACTGATAAAAAAATATGATGTGGATATCCTTCCGCTTCACATCTTACTTGGTGAGAAAGAGTATGAGGATGGAAAGAGTATTTGCCCGGAGGATATTTTCCAATGGTCAGATGAACATGAGACAACCCCGAAAACATCTGCTCCTTCCATGGACACCGCAATGGACGTGCTCCGTCCCTATGTGGAGGAAGGCCGGGAGTGTGTATGTTTCTGTATTTCAGAGACGATGTCTACCTGTGGCAATGTGATTCGTATGGCGGCGGAGGAACTGGAGGCAGAGTCTCTGGTGCAGGTGATCGATTCCCAGAATCTTTCTACAGGGATCGGACTGCTTGTGATCGAGGCGGCAATTATGGCACAGGAAGGAAAAACGGCAAAGGAGATCGTCTCCGGGATAGAGATGCTTCGTCCGCTGGTACGAGCAAGTTTTGTTGTGGACACGCTGGTATATCTGCATCGCGGCGGTCGCTGTGGCGGCTTGAGTGCAATGCTTGGGGGCGCATTAAAACTGCATCCGAAGATCGTTGTGGAGAACGGTTCCATGCACAGCACAAAAAAATACCGCGGAAATATGAAATCCGTGGTACTTTCTTATGTAAAGGATATGGAGCCTGAACTGAAAAACGCAAAGAAGGACCGCGTATTCATCACCCATTCCGGCTGCAAGCCAGGGGTAGTTGATACGGTAAAGGAGTATCTTGAAAGTCTCGGTGTTTTTGCGGAGATCCAGGAGACAAGAGCCGGCGGTGTGATCAGCAGCCATTGCGGTCCCGGAACTCTGGGCGTGCTTTTTATATCAGAAAACTGACTCAACAAGAATAATAAATACAACTAATAGCGGATGAATTGTGAGTCTGTCAGCGTATCACCTTCATAGACCAGTTTCAGGGAAAACAGACGGTCATTTTCCATCAATTCTTGAAGGAAGATGACATCACCTTCCCATAAATGTAAATTGAAAATGTCTTTCTTAGGCACCCATGCGAGTTCCCCTTCGTTACAGTCTCGCAGGGTGCCTTCGTATTTGTCGGCAGTGAACAAATGCATATATTCGCCTTCCCATTCATTGGAAAGAAACGTGATGATTCCCCGGAAACGATAGTTTGTAAGGGTCAGGCCGGTCTCTTCATACACTTCTCGTAAAAGGCATTCTTCGGGAGTTTCATTGTTTTCAAATTTTCCGCCGACACCGATCCATTTGTCATGGTTTAGATCATTTTCTTTTTTTGTCCGGTGAAGCAGGAGATATTCTTCCTTTTCATTTTCTATATAACATAAGGTAGTTAATTTCATTTGTACAGATCCTTTCTCTTTTTCTAGTGAAGCATTTCATAATTTCCATTATAGTAGTTCCACAACGATCTGGCAACCGGGGACGTTCTTTCTGTCTCGCCCATCGCCCATTGCCACGAGAAGCGCCCATTGCCA
>CAMBUC010000280.1 GCA_945871045.1 uncultured bacterium | reverse complement strand
TACCGGACGATAGATTTCCCGAAACTGTTCGGTCTGCGTCAGGTCATAAAACATCCGGAGTTCTTCTTTTCTTCCCAGACTCAGCACGGGGATCCACTCATATTTTTCCTTCAGCATCGTGTAGATGTCTGCATGTTTTTTCTCAAAATCCATCACCGAGATCAAAACCAGTTCCGGCTTGCTACGATTCCAACATACTGCAGACCTATAAAAAATGATAACATAACGCTCCTAATCTAAAGTTGCAATATCTACAACGGTGAGATCTCTCGCGCCTGCCTCCAACGAACTTGCCAATGCATTCGCGGTATCCAATGAAGTGATCACATTGACTCCCGTCTCGATGGCAGTCCGGCGGATCAGGAAACCGTCCCGGCTCTTGTCACGTCCCTGCGTCGGCGTATTGATCACAAGATCGATCTTATGTCCTAAGATCAAGTCCATAACGGTGGGTGATTCCTGATGGATCTTGTTGACTTTGCGGGCCTTCACACCCTGCTCTTTTAAATACTCCGCCGTATGTCTAGTGGCATAGATCTTATATCCCAGAGCCTCAAAACGCTTTGCCACTTCTGCTGCCTCCGGCTGATCTGCCTTCTTAACGGTAATGATCATCTGTTTATGTCTGGGGAGTTCGATTCCCGCCCCAAGAAATGCCTTGTAAAGCGCCTCATCAAAGTTCTTTGCAATTCCAAGACACTCACCGGTGGATTTCATCTCCGGTCCAAGGGAGATCTCTGCTCCACGGATCTTCTCAAAGGAGAATACCGGCATTTTGATCGCATAGTATTCAGATGCGGGCTGAAGTCCCGGTTCATAGCCAAGATCTCTGATCTTCTTTCCAAGGATCACCTCTGTTGCAAGATCAACGATCGGAATTCCGGTCACTTTGCTAATATAAGGAACAGTACGGGAAGATCTCGGATTTACCTCGATGACGTACACTTCATTTTCAACTGCAATAAACTGGATATTGATCAGGCCCTTTACATGAAGTGCTTTCGCCAGCCTGCGGGAGTATTCTGCGATCGTCTCTTTTACTTCATCACTGACCGTCGGCGCGGGATATACAGAGATACTGTCTCCGGAATGGACTCCGGTACGCTCGATATGCTCCATGATACCGGGAATCAGAATGTCTGTTCCGTCACAGACCGCATCCACTTCCAACTCTTTGCCCATCAGATACTTATCTACAAGGATCGGATGATCCTGCTCGATGCGGTTGATGATCTCCATGAATTCTTCGATCTCTTCGTCCGAATAAGCGATCTGCATGCCCTGACCGCCCAGCACGTAGGAAGGACGGACAAGCACCGGATAACCCAGTTCGTTTGCCACCTTTTTTGCTTCTTCCGCTGTAAATACGGTTCCGCCGGCTGCTCTGGGAATCTCTGTCGCCTGCAGGATCTGATCGAACAATTCTCTGTCTTCCGCTGCATCTACATCTTCCGGGGCAGTTCCAAGGATCGGCACACCCATCTTTCTCAGACTCTCGGTCAGTTTGATCGCAGTCTGTCCGCCAAACTGTACGACTGCACCGTCGGGTTTTTCGATATTTACTACATTTTCGACATCCTCCGGAGTCAAAGGCTCAAAGTAGAGTTTGTCTGCAATATCAAAGTCTGTGCTGACGGTCTCCGGATTATTATTGATAATGATCGTCTCATAGCCGGCATTTGCAAAGGCCCAGGTCGCATGGACGCTGCAGTAATCAAACTCCACACCCTGTCCGATACGAATGGGACCGGATCCCAATACCAGAACTTTTTTTCGGGGTGCGGTTGTTTCGTTTTCGCCACTGCATGCTGCGCCTGCCTCATCCTCGCTTCCGAATACGGAATAATAGTAAGGGGTTTCCGCAGCAAACTCAGCGGCACAGGTGTCAACCATCTTGAAGGCTGCGCAGATACCGTGATCGTAACGCATCTGTTTGATCTCATCCTCCGTCCTTTTGGTCAGTCTTGCAATGACATTGTCCGGAAATTCGATACGTTTTGCCTCTGCAAGAAGTTCAACGGTCAGTTCTTCCTTCTCCAGACGTTCTTCCATCTCTACCAGAATGGCGATCTTATCGATGAACCACTCATCCACCTGTGTGATGTCGTGAATGGTTTTATAGTTGATTCCTTTTCGGATGGCCTCCGCGATCAGATAGATCCGGCGGTCATCTACGATGCGCATACGCTGTAACAGTTCCTGCTCGCTAAGGGCTGAATAGTCGTAAGAACGCAGACAGTCTACGTGCTGTTCCAGTGAACGGATCGCTTTCATCAGCGCACCTTCAAAGTTATTTCCGATACTCATCACCTCGCCGGTGGCCTTCATCTGCGTCGTCAGCGTATGCTTTGCTGTAATAAATTTATCAAAAGGCAGACGCGGGATCTTCACAACGCAGTAATCCAGCATCGGCTCAAAACTTGCATAAGTCTTCCCGGTGATGGCATTTTTGATCTCATCCAATGTATATCCCAAGGCGATCTTTGCTGCCACTTTTGCGATGGGATAACCGGTCGCCTTACTTGCCAGAGCCGAAGAACGGCTGACACGGGGGTTTACCTCGATGACACAATATTCAAAGGAGTCCGGCTTCAAAGCATACTGCACGTTACATCCACCGGTAATGTTTAACTCGGTAATGATATTGAGTGCAGATGTACGAAGCATCTGATACTCCTTATCGCCCAATGTCTGAGAG
>CAMBUC010000279.1 GCA_945871045.1 uncultured bacterium | reverse complement strand
CGCTTTGATCTCGCCGATAACGGTATTGTTCACACAAGAGATCGGAATAGAAAAATCGAACAGGTTTGTATACTGTCCGTTTGCCTCGTTTGACAGATACGGCCAATATGCATTGACATAGCCGGTGGAACGATCGACCTGCTTTCCAACGGAATAACAATGAGCCTCGTCGATAAAATACTGGCCCTCCAATTTCACGGTCACGACTCCGGTAGAATCCTCCATGTAAGACATGTTTACAAGGGAGCCCAGTTCATCCAATGCGCTGTCCCGTGCATCCCGCAGATCATAAGCGGTCTCGTTTCCGGTGGCCTCGATACTCTGGATCTCCAGATTTAATTTATAGATCTGCTTTCCAAGTTCGTTGACACGGTCTATGTCGTTTGAGATCTGTATATTTATTTGTGATTGGTAGGTGGATAAACTCGAATAAATTGCATTGGCACGAGTGAGAAGTAAGTTGGAGCGCTGGATCACCAGACTCTGGTTGGTGACATCCGACGGATCCTCCGCAAGCATTTCAAAGGCAGACCACAAACTGCTGTTTGAATCACGCTCATTTCCCGATCCCATCAGTACGTCCTTGAAGGCAGTCCCCTCCAACTCCTGATATAGACTCTGCACCTCGTCAATCGCCTGAAAATAGGATGCATAATAAGACTGTCGTCCCGCTTCTGAACGATAAGACTTATCCAAAAAAATATCCCTGGCGTGCACGATATCGCCGATTCCAACACCAAGGCCTACTTTCTGCGTACTGACTGATGCATACGCAAAGGTATTATAGTTTTTATCCGCAAAAAGCACCTGTTGGCGCACGTAACCTGCAGTATTGACATTCGCAAGGTTATTTGCGGATGTGTTAATGGCATTTTGCGCAGACCGCAGGCCGCTTCCGCCTACATAGAGCGCTTCCATTCCATTAGCCATATAGATTCCCCCTATCTGTTATTGCTTTGCATCGAAGCCTCGACTTCCCAGCAGATCTCCGGTATTTACGGCGGAACGGTTATAGTTCGCCGTTTCAGGAGCCTGTCGCATGCTGCGAAACAGATTCAGGTCAAATTCCAATAACTCCATAGACTGCTTCAGCAGTGTCTGGTTTGTATGATTGACACGCTTTAATTCGTCCATGGTTTCTTTCAGTTCGACGCGGACAGCGGCAAGTCTTTTCTGTAATTCAGGCTGCCCTGTTAAAGATTCTTCTAACATAGAAACCTTTAATTCTTCGGGCTTTTTGTTCAAAACCACCGCGATGTCATTCATGACACGCGCACGTTTGCCTTCCAGGCGCTGAATCCCGTTTGAGACTTCCTCCTGTGCGGCTGTATAATGCTCTACAGAAGAAACGTCTGATAGGATCAAAGCCTCCTTTAATGCGATGGATAACTCGATCAGTTTCTTATATTCTACTGTTTCATCTTCCAAAACCTGTGTCAGGTCATCCATCATGCTTGCCACGTTTCCGCTACCTCACTAAAACAACTGATTATACTTTTCCAATAATTTACTTGCAAAATCTCCAGCATCTACTTGATAGTTCCCGGAATCGACCTTTGTTTTCAGCTCTGCGACTTTATCTTCCCTGATGTCTGAAGCATTTGCGACTGCCTGTTTTGCGATCTGATAATCTCGTCCAGCCTGTGAGATCTGTAACTGATCCTGAAAACTAGCAGTCTTCTTTGCTGCTGTAGGACGAACCGGCTTACTGCTCTTGTAAAGTGCAGCCACTTGATTATATGTGTCTATACGCATAACGGCATCTCCTTTCTGTACTGTTTGTTTCTTTTGCAGTACTCGTTCTCTTCCCTGATATCTTATTTATCGGTGCTTTGCTCAAAAACATTAGGGGGGTTTTTAATTTTTTATATTTCGTAATCGAAACAGGCGCGGGTTGCGGTAAAGGGACGAACCTTTCCGTCTGCCACTGCCACATGCTCCGGATGAACGGAATAGCCTTTTAAAGCCTCTGCACTCTCAAAGGTAGAATCCAGCATCAGATCCACTGTAGAACTGGGAAGTCCGTCAATATTGATATGCATTTCCAGAAGTCCCGGGATCTTTCCTGCCAGAGATTCTAATCCTTCTTTGATCTCAGCCTTGATGCGTGCTTTTTCCTCAGCGTTGTATTCATCCTTTAAATTCCATAAGATCACATGTTTTACCATCGTTGTTTTCCTCCAAACTTTCTTTAAAATAATTTTGTCACCTACATCTGTTACTCCCGCACTTCCATGACACTCATATAAGCCGGACGGATGATCTTATCCATACAGATCAGTTCCTCGATGCGATGCGCACTCCAGCCAACGATACGTGCAATGGCAAAAATCGCGGTATAAAGTTCCTGGGGAATTCCCAGCATGTCATATACGAATCCACTGTAAAAATCCACATTCGGGCTGACTCCTTTGAAGATCTTTCGTTTTTCCGCAATGATCTGAGGCGCCAATTCCTCGATGTTTTGGTACAGCAGCAGATCCTCCTCCCGGCCTTTTTCCTTCGCCAGTTCTTCCACATAGGATTTGAACACGCGCTCTCTTGGATCTGACAGGGAATAGACCGCATGTCCCATTCCATAGACCAGGCCCTTTTTGTCAAAGGCTTCTTTATTCACGATCTTTTCCAGATAGGAACGCACTTCATCTTTGTCTCCGTAATCCTTCACATGTTCACGGATGTTGCTCATCATCTCCATGACCTTGA
>CAMBUC010000278.1 GCA_945871045.1 uncultured bacterium | reverse complement strand
AGCGGAGACTGCAAAGATTTCGGAACTTTAGCAGCAAGGATCCGGAAGTGCGCTTCCGGGAATATAACGCAGTGTTTGATGAACTGCTCAATGAGGATATCTCAAAGTATCAGATTGCGACGGATGAACAGATATTGGAGTCTGCCGCAAAAAATAAATATCACGTGATGTACACAAACAATGCGTACATACAGGTGTGGGAGATGGTGAAAACGGCAATGAGGGATGAGGGAATGAAGATTCCGCAAGAGCGTCTGGAGGCGATCTGGAAATCCTATTGCTTTTTCATGGATGTGGCTAATTTATATAGAACTCGCATGAAAATCATGTGCGGTCCCTTCTATGGAGATGTTCTGCCGGATGAAGAGCCGGATACGGAGGAAAAAGTGATGAAATGCACAGAAAAGGATCCGTCGGAAGCTGCCTATTATCAGAATTTCACCCTATGGGCTGGATCTTTGGAACGCCTGAATATGACCAGCAGAACAGAACCCCTTACAGATGTTTTTGCACGGTATAAACCGGGTCCGATGATTTTTTAGAGGAACTGCCAAAGAAATGGCGGATGGTCCATGACCAATATGCAGCAGGAGGAAAAGATCATTGCTGGAAGTAACAAAAATAGGAACAAAAAATTATACATATTTTGCACCGCTCTTATTTGAACAGATGGATGCGGATCAAAAGGCAATCCTGCCGGATGACGGGTTTGTGCGCATCGGTGTGATAGATGACGGAGTTGCCTGCGGCGCGGCGAACTTTCAGGTGGAGGAGACGACTGCGCAGCTCGTGTCCGTTTATGTGACCGAAAAGCATCGCAGAAAGGGCGCGGCTACGGCGCTGTTTGATACTTTTACCGAACTGGCAGAGAAAAAAAACATCATCGCCCTGTCGGTGAGTTGTGCCAAAGAGAACGAGGATCTGAACGCTTTTTTGGATGCGATGGGCTTTCAACTGTTTGACAGCGCGTCTGCCTACGGGTTTACCCTTTCGGATGTGGCAGAGTGCAGAGTTCTGCTGGCGGACATGAAGCGGGCGTTAGACCAGAGGAGAGAAAACTGGCAGGAGGTATTTTCCTTCCGTGAACTGCAGCCCTATCAGCAGATGGAATTCAGACAATATATGAAAAACAATGGCTGGGGAACAGAGTGGCTGCGCGAGGGCGAATTTGCACCGGATCTGAGCTTTGTTGTGCTGGACATCAAAAAGAAGATTGTGGCATTTATGATCTGTTCAAAGCAGGAAGAGGGCGTGAATATCGATCTGCTCTACGGGGCGGGAAAGGGACCGACAGCCCTGCTGCTGCTTTTTGCGGAGTTGTACCGGACTTTGAAAAAACACGGGCAAGAGGATCTGAAGATCACCTATCTGGCAGAAAATCCGCAGATGGAGGCGCTTGGACAACGTCTGTTTGGGGAACATTTAGAAAAGGTTACAAGTCTGATCTATGCCATCCGGCTGCTGGAGGCGTGATTTTTTACTGAATAGTAGGAGAAAACGATGGCACCAAAACCGGACCAGATGCAATTGGAAAAACAGAAAAACGCTGAGATTCAGCGCACGCAGCAGGCAGCGGAGCAGACCCAAAACATGCAGCAGCCCGTTCAACAGAATGCGCAGACCCAGCAGAATGCGCAGCAGTTCTGGACAGAAGAAATGGCTCTGAAGGAGCAGATCCCGATGCAGTCGGAGAATCTTTCTGAGGAGATGAAAAGCGCCTATGAGAATGCCAACGGTCAGAGGATGGGCGTGAAATCCCGTATCTGGCGCACGGAGCGCACCACAAAGAAAAAGCGGGAAAAATCCAACGCGATGCGGGCCGCCGATGCCCGCTATGCCCACAACAGGCTGATCCTGGAGAAAAAGTACGCCATAGAGGAACCGCTGAAGGACGTGGATGCTCCGTTTCAGTCAGCGGTCAAAACATGGCTGGATCTCTCCGGCACGGAGTCCGCAGATGCATCCAATCAAACAATGCTGAAAAAACTCAATGGGAAAAGAGACGATCAGAACAAGGCAATTACAAGTATAAAAAATAAGATCGATGGCTGGAAACTTCAGGATTATCAGAATCTGGATGACCAGCAGATCACAGATCGTTACTATGATCTCAAAGACAAGATCGAAAAGGCAAAGGCATACAAGGTCATCTATGAATATGGAATCAGTATCGGTAAGAGTCTCAGTGCAGGTTACGAGGCAAAGGTGTTGGCAAAGGTCGAGTATTTTATCCGCCTGGAGCCCTACATTCAGGCAAAATATGACCTGATCACCAGCCCCTACTATTCGCTGCTGCGAAAGGAAGATCTGGACGCTCTGTCAGACGAACAGCTGAAGCAGCGTGTGGATCAGGCGGGAGGAAATATGCAGAGCTTTTACGATACGGTCTCTAAGCTGCGGGAGATGAGGAAGGATGCGCGGGCGCTGATGGCAGACCCTGCTGCCTTTGAAGTGGAGGAGACGAAGCAACAGTTGCAGGAGGCAGCGCGCAAGGAAGAAAAGGCGAACGAAGAAAGAGTAAGAGTCGATGAAGAAAATCACGCGCGTGAAGTGAAGCAGTACGAAGAGGAACTGAAGGTACGCCATGCTGAGGATCAGGAAAATCCGAAGCGCGCGAAGGCGCTGGAACACAGAAGAAGCCGGCAGATCCGCGCGAAGCAGATCGAGCAGGAAAGTAACGATATCAGTCATTTTTGGTGGACCTGCGCAGC
>CAMBUC010000277.1 GCA_945871045.1 uncultured bacterium | reverse complement strand
TTTATGTGGATAAAACGGATTTTATCCGCGAGTGGTGGGAGAGTAATGACAGCGTGACACTGATCACCCGTCCTCGCCGCTTCGGAAAGACACTGAACATGAGTATGGTGGAGCAGTTTTTCTCTGTAGATTATGCAGATCGTGGTGATCTGTTTGAGGGGCTGTCAATCTGGGAGGATGAGAAGTACCGGGCATTGCAGGGGACGTATCCGGTGATCAGCCTGTCGTTTGCGAGGATAAAAGAAAAAAACTACGAACAGACAAAGAAAAAAATCTGTGAAATCATTACAAATGCCTATAATAAATGTTCATTTTTGCTGGATAGCAATGTGATGACGGATAGGGACAGGACATATTTCGACCGTGTGACGTTTGATATGGATGATGCGACGGCATCCTCTGCGTTGTACCAGCTTTCAGATTTTTTGTATCGTTATTATGGCAAAAGAGTCATTATTCTGTTAGATGAATACGATACTCCGATGCAAGAGGCTTATGTGGACGGATACTGGGAAGAATTGGTTGCTTTTACCCGCAGCCTGTTTAATTCCACCTTCAAAACAAACCCATATCTGGAGCGCGCCATTATGACGGGAATCACCAGAGTCAGCAGGGAGTCTATGTTTTCTGATCTGAATAACCTGAAAGTGGTGATCACAACCTCTGACGAATATGCGACTTCCTTTGGCTTTACGGAGAAAGAGGTCTTTGCTGCCTTGGATGAGTGCGGGCGCTCTGAGCAGAAACAGCAGGTGAAACAGTGGTATGACGGCTTTATTTTTGGGAAACATGCGGATATTTATAATCCTTGGTCGATCCTCAATTTCTGTGATACAGGAATCTTTACTACTTACTGGGCAAATACCAGTTCCAACAGTCTGGTAGGAAAACTTCTGAGGGAAGGAAACCGGGGCATCAAGGAAAAATTCGAAACACTGCTCCGGGGAGCGAGTATCCGGTCAGACATTGATGAACAGATTGTGTATAATCAGTTGAATGGAAATGAACGGGCAGTTTGGAGTCTGCTGCTGGCAAGCGGATATCTGAAGGTGTTGTCTTTTGAAAATTATCAGGATATCCCAGAGGGAATGAATCCAAAATATGAACTGGCGCTGACGAATCTGGAAGTGAAGCTGATGTTTGGAAATATGATCCGCGGCTGGTTTGCAACTGCGGAGACAGACTATAATGATTTCATTAAGGCAATGCTGTTTGACGATATTGACGCGATGAATGTATATATGAATCGTGTGGTCTTTGGCACATTCAGTTATTTTGATACCGGAAACGGTGCGTTGGGAGATGAGCCGGAGCGCTTTTACCACGGTTTTGTACTGGGACTGATCGTGGATCTGCAAAACCGTTATTTGATCACCTCAAATAGAGAGAGCGGCTTTGGCAGATACGATATCATGTTAGAGCCCCGGAATCCTGGTCAGGATGATGCCATCATTCTGGAATTTAAAGTCATCAATAAAAGAAGAGAGCATAGTTTGGAAGAAACGGTGCAGGCTGCGCTGGCGCAGATCGAGGAAAAACAGTATGCCACGCAGTTGATCAGCAGAGGCATCCCAAAGGAGCGCATACGCAAATATGGCTTTGCCTTTGAGGGAAAACAGGTGCTCATTGGATAAATAGAAGTATAGACATACATCATAAAAAAGGCTTCCGCAAACCGCGGAAGCCTTTTTGCTTGACTATTCAAAGAATTAGAAATCAACCTCTGTATCATAGTAGCAGCACTTCAGTAACTTCTCCATCTCTTCCTGTGAAGGGATACGAGGGTTAGATCCGGTACATGCATCTAAGATAGCATTTGCAGCGATCTCAGGCAGTCTCTCCAAGAATACTTCCTCGGGAACGAAACCGTTCTCGGTCGGATAACTGTCTGCACCGTAGTTCTTGATGCAGTGAGGGATGTTCAGATCGTCGTTCATCTTTCTTAAGTAAGCGATCAAAGCAGCAACCTTCTCGTCGTCAGATGCGCTCTTGTCAGCGATTCCCATGTAGTCAACGATGACACCGTAACGCTTCTTAGCAGTCTCATCCTTTGCGTTGAATGCGATAACCTTCGGTAAGTACATAGCGTTTGCAGCACCGTGAATGATGTGTGCGCCGAAATCCTCGAACGCAGCGCCTGTCTTGTGAGCCATGGAGTGAACGATACCGAGTAATGCGTTAGAGAATGCCATACCTGCTAAGCACTGTGCGTTGTGCATTCTGTCACGGGCACCCATATCTCCGTTGTAAGAAGCAACCAGGTCATCACGGATCATCTCGATCGCATGGATCGCAAGCGGATCGGTGTAATCGCAGTTTGCTGTAGAAACATAAGCCTCAACCGCATGTGTCATAGCGTCCATACCGGTATGAGCAACAAGTTTCTGAGGCATGGTCTCTGCAAGATCGGGATCAACGATGGCAACATCGGGAGTGATCTCGAAGTCAGCGATCGGGTATTTGATGCGATCCTGATAATTTGTAATGATAGAGAATGCGGTAACTTCGGTAGCAGTTCCTGATGTAGAAGAAATTGCACAGAAGTGAGCCTTTGTACGCAGCTTCGGAAGACCGAATACCTTACACATATCTTCGAATGTGCAGTCGGGATACTCATACTTGATCCACATAGCCTTTGCAGCATCGATCGGTGATCCACCGCCCATTGCGATGATCCAGTCGGGCTGGAACTTAGCCATAGCTTCTGCACCTTTCATAACGGTC
>CAMBUC010000276.1 GCA_945871045.1 uncultured bacterium | reverse complement strand
CCCCTCTCAAATCAAAAAGTCTATCCCTTTGGCTAGTTTACTTTTCCTGCCCTTACCGTGTATAATAGACCAATATATGGAAAAGCATGCATATACATATCAATGAGGTTTTTACAGACAGGGGGGCTCATGCAAAAATTCACGAACAAAAAGCCGCGCATGGATGAAGAATACTATGTGCGTCCGCAGGCAGCATGGGAGCGGATGAAGGCTGCCAAAAACAGTCATCAGACCGTATATATCTATGGCACGTCAGGTTCCGGAAAGACTTCCTTTGTGGAGAATTTCCTTGCCAGAAGACGATCCTGTTATATCGACTTGGCGGATACCGGAATGGAAGAGTTTGCAGGCATCGTACAGAAAGAAATGAAAAAAGCGGATAAAACAGAAACAGCCCAGACGATTTTCGTGATCGATGACCTGCATGTACTGGAAAGTCAGGAGGACAAAACCATTTGTGGGCAGCTGATCGAGCAGATGAGTGTAAGCGGGGATTTCTGGCTGATCCTCATTTCCAGAGCGCCGGTGCCGAAATGGCTCATGCCCGTCTTTGTCCGAAGCGTTTTTCTTACCATAGGAGAACAGGAACTGTGCCTGACCGAAGAAGAACAGGAAAACTATTTTGAAAAATGGGGCCTTTCCCTGACACAGGCAGCCAGTGAAAAAGCACGGGAATTATGTGCAGGGCATCCGCTGGCCCTGAAGATCGGGGCGATGCAGTTAAAAAATATTCCAAAGGAAGAAGCCGTAAAAGACAAAACCGGCGCAGAACTGCGTGCCATCGAACAGGCCCGGAAGAATGTGTGGAATTATCTGGAAACGCATGTGTATGACCAGTGGAGCATGGAAATCCAGGAGTTTTTAGAAGCAGTATCCATCGTGGAACAGTTTGACCTCCGACTGGCACAGCAGATTACGAAGAAAAAGGAAAGCGGGGAACTGATCCTGCGGGCGCAGGAAATCGGAAGCTTCCTGATGGAACACAGGGAGAGTGAGCGGGATATCTATGAACTGATCACCCCCATGAAACTGTCCATGCGAAGGCGGCTTTCCTCAAAATACTCACAGGATTACGTCAATGAACTTTATTACAGCGCCGGAAACTACTATGAGCTAGAAGGAACTGTGACAGAGGCACTGAAGATGTATGAAATGTGCCACTGCGAGGAGGGGATTTCCCGGATTTTAATTGAAAATGCCAGAAGAGATCTGGCGGCAGGCAACTACTTTGAACTGCGTCATTACTATCTGGCACTGCCGGAAGAAAAGATAAAGGAAAACGTGGAACTGATGGCGGGCATGAGTATGCTCCAGTCCCTGCTGTTAAATGAAGAAGAAAGTGAGCGCTGGTATGAGGAACTTGCCGCTTATGCAAAGAAAAAGACCGGCGGTGCAAAAAGGGCAGCAAGGAGCAGGCTTTTATATCTGGACATCGCCCTGCCCCACAGGGGAATCTTTCAGATGACCGACCTGTTAAAACAGGCGGGCGTACTGCTGACGGAGCGAAACGTAGACCTGCCGGAAATTTCCGTAACAAGCAACCTGCCTTCCCTGATGAATGGCGGAAAGGATTTCTGCGAATGGAGCAGGAAGGATAAGGAACTGGCAGATTCCATGGGAAAAGTTGCCTGCTTTGTCCTTGGAAAATACGGAAAAGGGCTTGTAAACATTGCCCTTGCAGAGAGTTCTTTTGAGAAAGGCGGGGAGGACTACGAAGTGGCGCTTCTTGCCGGAAACGGAAGGATGCAGGCAGAAGCCGGAGGAAAGACGGAACTGGTCTTTGTGGCGGCAGCGATCCTCACAAAACTGTCGATCCTCAATAACCACATGGAGGAAGCCAGGGATATGTTAGACAGCTTTCAGAAAAAGGCGGAAAAGGAAGCGCCAAAGCTTCTGCCCAATATCGGTGCCATGCAGGCGAGAATGGATCTGTACACCGGAAGGATCGGGGAAGCCTGCCAGTGGCTGGAGCAGGCACCGGATGAGGATGAAGCGTTTCACATCATGGAACGGTACCGGTATCTGACCAAGGTGCGGGTGTATCTGGCAACCGGGCGCAAGGAAAAGGCACTGCTTTTGCTGGAGAACATGCGCTACTACGCAGAGAAAGCCCACAGAACCTACATCGCAATCGAAGGAAAGATATTAGAAGCCATCACCCTTTACCGCATGGGAAAGGAGGGCTGGCAGGAGGCGTTGCAGGAAGCGGTGTCAAAGGCAGAGAATTACCACTTCGTGCGGATACTCACAAAAGAGGGGGCAGCACTGATGGAGCTGCTTAAGGCGGCACCGGTTCTCTGGAAGGATCAGGCATTTAAGGAGCAGGTCTTCAAAGAATGTGAACGGATGGCAGCCTTTTATCCGGCATATCTGCAGGAAAAGCAGGAAGGCATCGTGGCATTAAATGATAAAGCCCTGAGAATCCTCAGGCTGCAGGCGGAAGGCATGTCTGTGGATAACATCGCAAAGCAGCTTGGATTGACCAAGGCGGGCGTGAAATACTACAATCAGGAAACATACAAAAAGCTGGGCGTAAACAATAAAACCGCCGCAGTGGCAGAAGCCAGAAACCGGAGGCTTTTGTGAAAAGATTGAGAGAAAAAATTTCAGATAACGTGCAGAAACCGCACAGAAATGGAGTGATTTATTATGAAAAAATGGAGGACTGAATTAAAGCGGTTATTTGTGGTGCTGCTAACAGCAGCCCTTGTGGGAAATACCATAGACTTTTCC
>CAMBUC010000275.1 GCA_945871045.1 uncultured bacterium | reverse complement strand
GATACCCATAATCTGTAAAGAGATACAACTGATCCCCGATCTTGCGGGACGTATGATACGTTCCGTCCTGGGTAAATGTCCCGATCAGTTTTGCACCGGCAGGACTGGAAATATCATAGGTCAGCACCTGCGTATGCACCAGATCCGATCTAACCGGCGCGTATGCCAGATCCAGCATCATTTGTTTCTCTGCCGAAAAGTTCGGATCTGCCACGGACAATCCATCCGTATCTTCCGTCTGAAGGATGAGTATCATGCGGTTGTCGGAGACAAACATCTCCCGGATACGATCCATGTTGCCCGACAGTTCCGGCTTGATGCTTCCGATCTGGCGCATATTGCCGGTGCTCACATCCACGATCTTCACCTGATCGCTTGATGCAATATAGATATAATGTCCGTCGGTCTTTACAATGTCACTTTCATCCACGCCGGTCACCTGAAGATTGGTGGTGGAATGATCTGTGCTTGCTGCCATCGACTGTTTCTGTGCATTTGTGACGGAATCCTGCAAATCCTGCACTCCAGTTCCCGACATTTCAACCGCTGACTCTTCTTTTGCAATATCTTCACTGGACGCAACGCCATCCGTCATAAAATATAAATCATCATAGGAACCGCGCGTTGCTATCAATTGATTTAACATTTCACGGACGTCTTCGTAACTATCTGCCATGCGATAATCACCTAATGTCTTCACCGGTTCTGCGTCACTAAAAGCAGTTTCTGTTTCCTGCCCTTCTGCCATTCGGTCCGTTTGCACATCAGAATCTTCCGTTGCAGCAGAACTGTTTTCTCCTGCCATATCCGCTGTCTGAATCTCTTCTTTCGCCGGTTTTACACTGGAACTGTTTGCTACACCATATACCCCAAGAGAAACCATCAAAACGATGGCTGCCGCTGCAACTCTGCTGCCATAGCCATGCCAATGAAATCTGTGTTTCTTTGAAGTATCCGCTTCATTTGTTTTCTTATTGCCTGATGCTTTCTCATTCTCTAAACGGGCCAGGATCTGCTCCGGCTCTAATTCAGGCGGAACTTCTACCGTCTCCGCTTCCCGCCACAGTTTTTCCAATAAGTTATTTTCTTCCATCCGAATATCCTCCTTACAAAAAGAGCCTTTCACAGTCACTTCATCCTATCGTTATCTTTCTAAAGGCCGTTGCACCAGTTCCGTTTCTTTACAGTTACGGATCGTTACTCTTTTCCAATCTGCTCTGCTAAATGTTTCAACGCCCTGCTCTCTCTGGAGCGAACCGTATTTGCATTCATATGTAACGCCTCAGCAATTTCTTTCGTCTTATAACCGGCAAACAAATGTAATCCAACGATCAATCGGTCGCTCTCCGGTAATTTCAAAAATTCTTCCCGAAGCTGCAATTGTTCCGGTGTAGCCACTGTCTGCGGTGCTTCTAATGTATCCGTGAGCACCTCGGTCAGTTCACCGGGACGGTTTGCATACTCTCTAAGTTTTGCCTTACACTTATTTGATACAATGGAAAACATCCAGTTTTTGAAGGCTTCCTCTATTCTCAGTGCGCCAATGGATGCCCAAGCCTCCATCACCGCATCGCCTACTGCGTCCTTTGCATCCTCCGTATGCTTTAACATATAATATGCAAAATGGTAAAGATCCCTGTAAATCTCCTTATATAGTTCCGTAAATGCATTCGCATCGCCTTTTTTTGCCGCGCGGACCAATTCCTCTTCTTTCATAACATCCTCCGGAGCATTGTCATCTGTGTGCACATTTTTATATCAATATCGTGTTACATAAGATAAGTGTAAAAAGAAAGCCCTTTTGTTGCAAGGATTTTCAAAAAAAGTGACCAAAAATTGACGAAAAAAAGACGCCGGGCTCTGAGGATAAACCCCAAAGCCCGGCGCTTCTTCTATTCGATAACCGAATGAAATATTTTATTTGATCTGCAATGCCATGTCTACCATCTCTTGTGC
Organism: uncultured bacterium; assembly: GCA_945871045.1. Classification (GTDB taxonomy): domain Bacteria; phylum Bacillota; class Clostridia; order Lachnospirales; family Lachnospiraceae; genus W0P33-017. The sequence goes on along the minus strand of CAMBUC010000275.1, from coordinate 779 downwards.
GCTCAGATCCAGGTCAAAGCCCATCAGTGAATAACTCTGACCGTCGACATTCCACCACAGGCTGTAGGATGTCTGCTCCTGACGCTCATCCGAGCCGTAGGAAATATAAAGGGATCCAGCATCCTGTGCTGCCACTTCCTCCGCAGTCGGTTCTTCATTGTGCGGAAGGAACAGATAATCATGTTGCATATAATAGTACGTTATGCCATCCTTCTCGATCACCTGTGCACCGGCAATCTCTTCATCACTCAGAATCGTTGCACCTTTTTTTACGGTGTAGTGCAGACGCTTACCATCTTTTTCATACATGACAGCCAGCTCTGACTCATTTCCAACCTTGATACCGTCCTCATCCAAAGCATCAAAGTCGGCAATCGATGCGTCTGCAAATGCATAACCGTTGTCAAAGGCCTCCGGTGCGTTCACTGCCACATCCAGCTTTTTCTCCAGTTTCCCGATATCTGAAAAATCACTTGTCTGTGAGCCCGCTCTCGTACCGCCCACATATCCGGCGATCTTTCCGCCTGCCATACATACCGTTCCGGTCAGTGCACACACTGCTGCTGCCACCCGTTCCTGTTCATCCTGTAACACCTTGACTGCGGGAGAATCCACCGTGGATGTATCAGCCAGCTCCAAGATCCGCTCCTCCGGCCGCTCTTTGACATGTTTTTTTGCGATCTGCCACGCCGTGCGGTTCAGGATCCGGTAGAGCCAGTAGCTGAACTGCTCGTCTTTTTTGAGTTTGTCACAATTTACATAGGCTTTGATAAAGGTCT
>CAMBUC010000274.1 GCA_945871045.1 uncultured bacterium | reverse complement strand
CCTTCATGGTATATACAGGGGCACCGCAGAACACACGCAGAAAAGATATTTCCGAGTTAAATATTCCTGCTGCCCATACACTGATGCAAGAAAACGGAATTGATGAGTTCGTTGTACACGCACCTTACATCATCAATCTTGCCAACACCGTCAAGCCGGAAACCTATGAGCTGGCTGTGACATTTTTGCGCACTGAGCTGGAGCGCACGATCGCCATGGGCAGCCATGTGCTGATCCTGCATCCGGGTTCCCATGTGGACGCAGGCGTGGAAGCCGGAACTGCCCAGATCATCAAGGGTTTAAACGAGGTGCTGACTCCGGATCTGGACTGTGTGATCGCGCTGGAGACCATGGCGGGCAAGGGCTCTGAGATCGGCCGCAGTTTTGAGGAACTGGCAGCCATCTACGACGGGGTAACCTACAACGATAAATTACGTGTCTGCTTTGACACCTGCCACACCCATGATGCCGGTTATGATGTGGCAAACGATTTTGACGGCGTGATAGCAGAATTTGACCGTATCATAGGAAAAGATCAGATCGCTGTCTTCCATATCAACGATTCCAAAAATGTGCGCGGTGCACACAAAGACCGCCATGCAAATTTAGGTGAAGGGGAACTGGGATTTGATGCGATCAAACGCGTTGTCTGGCATCCCGATTTCCTTGCGATCCCCAAGATTCTCGAAACTCCCTGGATCAAAAACCCGGATAACCCCAAGGATACATGGGCACCTTATAAAGAAGAGATCGCGCTGCTTCGAAAAAGAGAATAAAAAAGAATGCGCTTTGCGCATTCTTTTTTATTCTACATTTGCTTCTTCCATGATCAGATCCACTTCTCGCTTTACCTCACTCAGATCAACGCTATTGATCTGAATAAATTCGATTTTCTCCCGATAATTGATCTGCTTGTTATGTTCCTTATAAAATTCCTTGCAAATAGAAATATCTAACTGTTTACAGCTCTTAGACTGCTTGTCAAAGGTATAAACCGCGTCAAAATAAATCGGTGTACCGCTATAACTATCAAATGTCTCATTGTCATTGGGCGTTGTCTCCACCAGAATACCTACCTCTTTGATCTTTTCCAGAGATATCTTTGCCCTTATGATGTATTCTCCATCGGCCTCCTCCAACGTATACTCTGAGAACAGGTCTGTGTCGAATAATACGAAGGGTGTGGAATACTGCAACAGCATGCAATACTGGCGGATACTGTGGTCAAGCAACTGTATCTGCGTGTCACCGGTGGAATAATCCTTGTTTGCGACAAACACTTCTTTACCGGTATCAGTACCTAACAGTGTGCATTGCTCCACATTTTTCACTCCGTTCTTCACGGTCTCCGTCGTTTTTACCGTACGGAAATAAAGACTGCCGGCGATGGCTCCTACTTTTGTATGAAAGGTCTCATCCTGATTCTTGTAGGCCGCCTCTACGATGAAACGCATACTATCCGAATACTTCAGCGTATCGTCTACCAGTTCCGAAACCAAACGGTTCTTGTCAAACTTTTTCGCAAGGGAATCTTTAAAACTTGCACCCTGTCCTGTAGACTCTGTATCCTCAGTCTCGGCGGGCTGTGCCTGCTGCAATTCCAATTGCTCTAAGATCGGCTTTCTTGCTTCATCAACCGCGTTGGCGGAAGCCCCGCAACCGGTCATCAACAGCGCTGACAACACCAGTAACATGCATTTTTTTCTCATCCTACTTCTCCTTGACATTTTAAAAAATCCCATTTTTATAATAGGACGAAAATCTACACATGTCAACAAAAACTATCCTTCTGATTTTATTTTTTTAAGTCATCCAGCAACTGTTTCATCGTACGATTGCATACCGGATGGCGATGCCACGGCGCCAACTGCACCATTGAGGTCAATACAAACTCCCGATTGTGCAGATCGATATGCGGAATGTGCAGCGACGGGGTGTCGATCACCCGATCATCATAGAAAAGAATATCCAGATCCAGGGTTCTGGGTCCCCAATGAACCGAACGCTCCCTTCCTGCTTCTGCCTCGATCTGATTCAATAATTCCAACAGTTCCTGCGGCTCTAATAACGTCTTTAATTCCAACGCGCTATTCAAAAAGACATCCTGCCGGACACCGCCGTAGGGTTCCGTCTGAATGTAATCTGCGACCTGTTGAACCTGACAGTGGGGATGTTTTTGCAGTTTTTCCACCGCCTCATCCAAATACGCTTTTTTATCTCCCAGATTAGATCCAAGGGCAACATAGGCTCTGTGCCATCCCCGGGTAATCTCCACACCCACATTCTGTACCGGAAGGGCGATGGGTGCCCAGGGCTTTTCGATCTTCACATCCACGTTCTGCAAGAGATCATAGTGAAGTAATAATTCCTCCGCCAGTTTTTCTGCCACCCGTTCGATCAGTTTAAAAGTATTTTCTACAAAAAATTTTTGTACAAAATGACACACGTCTCCGTAATTGATGGAACATTCCAGATCATCCGTCAATCCTGCCTTTCGCGTCTGTGTATACAAGACAAGGGAAACTTCAAATTTCTGGCCCAGCACATTTTCTTCCGGATATACGCCGTGGTTCCCAAATACGGTCAGTTTTTCGATCTTTATCTTATCCATTGTAAAACCTCTTTCCCAGTTCAATCATCTGCCTAAAACAACGACTTCATGGAAAAAGTCGTTTCCCCACCACTATCTTGCAAGGATCGCCTCCGTCATCTGAATGGCCCGCACATTTTCTTTCACGT
>CAMBUC010000273.1 GCA_945871045.1 uncultured bacterium | reverse complement strand
CAAGGCCATGCTGGTCGGGGACATTGATGCGATGGATGTCTATATGAGTCGTGTGATCTTCCGCACATTCAGTTATTTTGATACCGGAAACGGTATGAGCGAGGAGGAGCCGGAGCGGTTTTATCATGGTTTTGTGCTGGGTCTGATCGTGGATCTGCAGGACAGGTATTTGATCACCTCAAACAGAGAGAGCGGTTTTGGAAGATATGATATTATGTTAGAGCCCCGTGATCCCCAAAAGGATCATGCGGTTATTTTGGAATTTAAAGTGCGCAATAAACGGCGGGAAAGCAGTCTGGAAGAAACAGTACAGGCTGCCCTTGCGCAGATTGAGGAGAAACAGTATGCGGCAGAACTCATTTCCCGGGGCATTCCGAAAGAGCACATCTTCAGTTATGGCTTTGCCTTCGAGGGGAAAAATGTTCTGATCGAGAAGTCTTCGTAAAAAGTGAAAAAAGACTTACAAAGAAATATGATTTGTGATAGAATCTGACATGTAATGAGCAGCCAAAAAGCGTAAGTCCAATTATGGACTGCGCTTTTTGGCTGCTCATTTTATTATTCATAAAGGAGTGTACGATTACATGAAAGAATTGGATTTAGGAACAGGAAACATTAAGAAACTTGTAAAGAACTTCTCGGTGCCATGCATCATCAGTATGGTAGTGGCCGCATTGTATAATATCGTGGATCAGATATTTATAGGCTGGAGTGAAGCTGGGGCATATGGAAATGCGGCCACCAATATTGTATATCCGTTTACTGTGCTGGCGCTGGGGCTGGCCCTTCTTGTAGGAGATGGAGCGGCAGCAGGATTTAGTATCGCTTTGGGAACCGGGGATAAAAAGCAGGCAAACAGAAATATCGGGAACGGGCTGCTCCTGTTAGTCATTGTGTCTGCTGTCGTATGTCTGGTGGGATTTTTATGCAGAATACAGATTCTGGGATTGTTTGGCGGAGATCCGCAGGAAGCCGTGTGCTATGGATACGCAACAGACTATTTCAGGATCATCTGTGCAGGAATACCGTTTTATATGATCGGACAGGGAATGAATGGTTCGATCCGGGCAGACGGGTCACCGAGATATGCCATGGCCTGTACTCTGGCCGGGGCGTTCACAAATCTGATCTTTGATCCGGTTTTGATCTTTGGGTTTGGAATGGGAGTAAGAGGCGCAGCGACCGCAACCGTAATGGGGCAGGTACTCACTTTTGCCATGAGTGTTGTCTATGTAACAAAGGCGAAGAACTTCTGCATTGATCCTGCGTCCATCAAACCGGATGTATCTACGATCAGCAGAGTTATATCTGTAGGTATGGCATCTTTGATCGTTCAGCTGTCAATCGTGGTTATCATAGCTGTCAATAATAATCTGCTTACGAAATATGGATACGATACCTACGCAAGTACGGGAGAAGCCTTTGGAGCAGTCATACCTCTTGCGGTTGTCGGGATCGTCATGAAAGTATTTGGTATCGTGATCTCTATTGTGATCGGCATCAGTTTAGGTGGACAGCCGATCATTGGATTCAATATGGGTGCCGATCATATGGAACGTGTAAAGGAGACGATTCAGCTTATCACGAAGTACGTTCTGTTGGTTGGAATCGTTGCATTTCTGATCTTTGAAATCATACCTGACGCGATCATTATGCTATTCGGAAGTCATAACACGGCGGAGTATATGGAGTATGCAAGACTATGTATCCGAATTTTTCTGGGTGGCATAATTCTGACGTGTTATATTAAGTCTGCGGCAATTATACTGCAGTCTATGGGAAGCAGCGTGAAATCAACGGTGCTCGCGTTGCTTAGAGATGTGATCATATTCGTGCCTGCATCGATCATCCTTGCAAGCCTTTCGAAGAGCATTGTTACGATGCTTTGGGCAGCAGTGATCTCTGATATCATAGCTGCGATCGCGGGATTTTTATTTGTGCGGTCAGAACTTCATGACAGATAGTTACGGTGAGTTTTTGTGTGGAATAATTACAATTGAAAACGAACAAAAGTTAGCGTGGACTAATTGCGTCTGGCGAAGAGACATGACATGGACATTGAAAAAGTAAGGCGGTAAAGAATTATGACAAAAGAGAAACTGTTTGCAATGATTACACTGACTGCTCTGGCGGTGGCATTTTTGAGCGGAATACTGGTGGTGGGTGTTCTGATCCCGCTTTGGAATGGGAAAAAGGGTGCATCAGACGGAATGAAATTTCGAACCTTCTTCGGAGATCTTAACAGTTTTCTTCTGGATTCTCTGCGGGGGCTGGATGAGACGATCCAATACGACAGAGGAAAGGAACGGATGGAACAGATCGCGACGATCGCCATGATGGGATCCTTTCATGACTTTATCGTGACGCTTCCAAATGGTTATGACACGCAGGTCGGCGAACTTGGCGATACGCTTTCCGGTGGGGAAAAGCAGCGTATTGGGATCGCGCGGGCATTTTTGCATGACGCGCCCTTTCTGTTGCTGGATGAGCCCACCAGCAATCTGGATGCGCTGAATGAAGGCATGATTTTGAAATCGCTGCAGGAAGCGCGCGGTGACCGGACGGTTGTGCTGGTGTCCCACCGCACATCTACGATGAATCTGGCGGATGTGGTCGTTGAGATGACTGAAAGTATTAAAAAACGGTAAAAAAAGAAAAATGCGGTAAAACAATGGAAATAAAACGGTTGACAAATGGATGCCTCCTGCGTATAATTAGTGTAACAGTTCATACAAGCGTC
>CAMBUC010000272.1 GCA_945871045.1 uncultured bacterium | reverse complement strand
GGGAATAAGTAAAACGAAAGGATATATGAGGTGATATACCATGGCTTCATTTGATCAGAAGCTTCGTACTTTACGCCTGATGGAAATCCTTCTGGATCGTACCGATGATACGCACATGCTGAACGCATCGGAATTATGCACGATTCTGGATCAGGAATATGGCATCAGTACGGATCGAAGAACGATATATACAGAGATGGAGATCCTTGATAAATTCGGACTGGATATTCAGCAGAAGAAAGGAAAGAATCCTGGCTATTATATCGGTGCCAGAGATTTTGAACTGCCAGAGTTAAAACTTTTGGTGGATGCTGTACAGTCTTCTAAATTTATTACGGAGAAGAAATCCAAGGAACTGATAACGAAATTAGAGAAGCTCTGTTGCAGGACGGATGCTGCAATGCTTTCCAAATATGTTTTCATCGTAAACCGTCCGAAGACAGAGAATGAAACTGTTTATTACAATGTGGACTACATTCATACTGCAATCTACGAGAATAAGGAAATTAAGTTCCATTATGCAGAGTGGACTGTTAAGAAAGAACTGAAACTGAAGAAAGACGGTGCATTCTATGTTGTCAGCCCGTGGGCACTGACCTGGGATGATGAGAATTATTATCTGGTAGCTTATGATGCGGTGGCTGGAATTATCAAGCATTATCGTGTAGATAAGATGCAGAATACAGAGATCCTGGAAACAGATCGTAAGGGTGAAGATTCCTTCAGGAACTTTGATCTGGCTGCATTCGCTAAGAAGACCTTTGGAATGTATGGCGGTGTAGATGCGGAAGTCACGCTGGAATGCAAAAATGAACTGGCCGGTGTTATAATTGATCGCTTTGGACATGATGTATGGTTGGTCCCGCAGGGAGAAGATCATTTCAAAACCAGAGTACTGGTATCGGTAAGTCCGCAGTTTTTCGGATGGATAACCGGTATCGGATCAGGAATGAAGATTATCGGTCCGGAAAATGTGAAGGCTGAATATAAGGCATATCTGCAGGATGTTCTAAGAAACTATTGAATGCATGATAAGTGCTATTTACTAATAGGGAGTGATTATTGATGAGAATTTCAGATGTTGTTGAAAAGTTTAATACAAGGTGTCGCTGAAATATTTAAGAGTAATATTACGTTTTTCGTAGGAGAGAATGGATCCGGTAAATCCACATTGCTGGAGGCATTTGCCGTAGCATGTGGTCTGAACCCGGAAGGTGGTACAGCCAATTATAGATTCAGTACTTATGATGACTATTCGGATCTGGCTTCAGCAATCAAGATTCGAAAAGGTGTCTGTAAACCAAAATGTTCCTGGATAACAGGGATTATATGCTGAAGAGATTGCTTGCGGAGGATTGTTTGATGAGATTTACGATGCAGTCGTTGGGTAATCAGTGACTGCATAGGATGTTTATAATCTGGTGTCGGTACATTCTTGCGTGCAGAGATAATTCAAAATGCCGAAAAAACGCCATTATTATTTCAGTGATATTATTTTCGCAGCTTCTACAAAATCTAATACATCTTCAGGCGCATCCTTGCTGTAAAGAAGTCCATAGGGAATGTTGTAATCCCAATCGACGGGAATGGAAACAAGCCCTGGATGCACCTCCTGCCAGCATTCGGTCATAAGAAGTACACGGTCTGTTTCAGCACATCGGTTAAATACCGTTAAATCATAGTTTTGAGGAGTATCTTCAATTCGGATTTTTGGATGATTCTTTTCCAGATCATTGCGAATCATATCGTTTGTATCGGAATCTCCGCGTGGAACCATCATTAATGTTTCTCCATATAAATCTTCAATATGAATCAGCTTTTTTGACGCAAGTCGGTGTTCTCTTGAAACGGCTATCATTTTCTTATATTTGCCCAGGGGCAGAAACTTACACATCGAAAGCCATGTTCTGGAATCACAAACGCCAATGAGAAAATCAAATTTAATACCGAGCTTTTTTATTTCGGACAGGATTCCTTCATGATCGTCTTCAAATGGTACCAGATGAAGTTTATAATCAGGGAAGTCTTTGTTAATGTGATACCACAGATCCATAAAAGGCTTTGCCGGGTTTAGTAAAGAAGTGCCTACACAGAAAGTAGTGTCATGAGTATGCATTGCCGCCTTTGCGCTTGAAATAGACTTTTTGGAATAATCAATCATAAACTTTGCGTCCTGATAAATCACTTCTCCTGCAGGTGTCAGATGGATGCCGGAGGGAGTCCGATCAAACAGTTTCAGATCCAGATTTTTTTCCAGAGTATTCATTTGTTTCATAATAGCAGTTGTTGAAATATATAATTGTTCAGCGGCTTTTGTGAAACTGCCACAGTCTGTTACTGTAATAAAAGTATCAAGAAGAGGGTTATACATAAATTACCTCCTGAATTTGTATAAACTTAAAGTTTACACAATAGTAACATATCAGAGATTCCGGGTCAAGAAAATAAAAGATATAATACAGACAGATAAAAGAACGGAGGATATAAAGATGTCAAATATATTAGTAGCTTTTTATTCCAGGGCAGATGAAAACTATGTGAATGGACAGATTAAAACATTGAAAACCGGAAATACAGAAGTGGCAGCAGGGATTATCGAAAAGTTAACAGAGGCTGATGTTTTTACAATAGAACAGGTACAGCCATATGCAAAGGATTATAACGAATGTATTGCACAGGCGCAGGCTGATCAGAAAAAAGATGCTCGTCCGGAATTGAAAAAGTATCCGGATTCACTTGAAAAATATGATGTTATTT
>CAMBUC010000271.1 GCA_945871045.1 uncultured bacterium | reverse complement strand
TGGATTCTTTCATTTAAACTATTGATCATGATTTCCCTCCCGTTATTTACCAATATTTTATTTGATAAATGTACAGCAAAATTAATCGCAAAGGACAAGTGACCATTGACGAATTCCGGAAGATACAGGAAGGGGTATCACATTTGTTTCTATTACTATTTATTATATAATAAAGTGTTGACAAATAATATTATATGATATATAGTATTAAACACAGAACAGTATTATACAAATACAAATTAATAGAGCAGGGAGTGATGGAATGGTTTTTAATACAGGAGCGGCACTCTTAGATGCCATCGTCCTAGCGGTCGTATCGAAAGACGAAGAGGGAACTTATGGATATAAGATCACTCAGGATGTACGCAAAGCGATTGATGTATCTGAATCCACGCTTTATCCGGTACTACGCCGTTTGCAAAAAGATGACTGTCTGGAAGTATATGACAGGGAATGTGCAGGACGAAATCGCAGATACTATAAGATAACAGCGGCGGGTGAAGCGCAGCTGAACTTATATCGGAGTGAATGGATGGATTATTCAAGGAAAATAACTGCATTGTTTGCAGGAGAGGAGTTAGCATGACAAAGGAGCAATTTTTATTTCAGTTGGAACAAAAACTGCTCGACATCCCGGAGGATGAGCGGGCAGAGGCGATGGAGTATTATAGGGATTATTTTAGTGATGCGGGTACGGAAAATGAGGAGCAGGTGATCTTGGAACTAGGTTCGCCGGAGAAGGTGGCAGCAAGTATTAAGGAAGGTCTTCGTGCCGGAAGAGAAGATGCTGGAACCATCGGACAGCCGCCGCAGACACGAGGATTCGGAAAGAGTTTTTCAGAAACGAATGCAGGACGTAAGCAGATGGATTCCAGAAGCAAATGGCTTCTTATTATAGTAGTAGCGATTTTCACATTTCCTTTCTGGATCGGAATCGCCGGAGCGCTGTTTGGCATACTGGTGGCTGTTGTGGCGACGATTTTTGGTCTGGCAGTCGCTGCAGTGGCAGTCGCGGGAGTCGGGATCGTAGCGGGCTTCATATGCGTAGTCGTAGGCATTGTAAGATTTTTTACCGGAGGGTTGGTTTCCGGTTTTATAACTGTCGGTGCAGGACTTTTGCTTTTTGCACTAGGCTGTTTATGTACCGCAGCGCTTGTGTTTGTATTTGGTCAGGTATTCCCATGGGCCCTGCGCGGAATTTCAAATTTACTGCATAATGGCATTCGCAGAAGAAAGAAGGTGGAAGTAAATGAATAAATTTATCAGGACGCTTTTGATCACATGTGGCATATGTGTCGTTATCGGAGGAGGATTTTTGATCGCAGGTATTGCGATGGGTGGAACTTTGGAGGATGCGACAGTTTCTATCGGAAATGATGAATTTGATCTGCGGGATGTGTGGAACCATGGATTGTTCAAGTTTGAAGGGAAAACATCCTATGCGGAGAATTCCGATGTCCCGGAGTCCGATACGATGACTGCTGAACTGGAAGAAGCAGCAGAGCAGATCCGCAATCTGAAAATGACGTTTCACAACTGTGAATTACAGATCACAGAGTCCAAGGACGATCAGATTCGTCTGGAGATTGAAGACGGAATGGAAAAATATTTCGATGTCAGACGTAAGGATGATACGTTATCCATTGAGGATACAAGAAAGATCAAAAAACAGACAAAGGCCGTGCATTTGAATCTTGAGATCCCGGCAGCGTATGTATTCAGGGACGTACAGATGCAGTTAGGGGCAGGTACAGTCACGATCCACCGGCTGGAGGCAGATCATCTGGATGTCGAGGGCGGTGCCGGAAAGATCGAAGCACAGACCCTGGTGGCGAATAAAGAATTAGATGCAGAGATCGGAGCCGGCGAGATCTTTGTTCACGAGGCGGAACTTGGAGATACAGAAATTGAATGTGGCGTCGGTCATTTTGAGATGAAACGCTGCGAATTAAAGGGCAATGCAGATATCAGCGGTGGTGTCGGTAATGTGAATATCGGAATCCTCGGTGAAAAGGAAGATTTCAACTACAAACTGAGTTGTGGAATGGGCGAATTACAGGTGTTTGATGAATCTTTCACAGCCCTTGGAAAAGAAAAGAACATAGACAACGGTGCAAACTATATGATTCAGTTGGAATGCGGCATGGGTAGAGTCAACCTATATCAGGCAGGTTCCGCTTTATAAAAACATGTAGATCATTTAGGAGGAAAAAGAATGGAAACAAAGAGACTTTTGAAATCAGACAGTAACAGAGTATTATGCGGCGTTTGTGGAGGGATCGGTGAATATTTCAATATTGATCCCGTTGTGATCCGCTTGTTATGGGTAGTGTTCTGCTGCCTGGGTGGATCCGGTATTATCGCTTACATTATCGCAGCGATCATTATTCCAAGTAAAACTTATTAAAAATGTCAGGGAGAATCGGACGAACCGGTTCTCTCTTTTGTTTTCTTTCCTTATTATAAAAAATGAATTTTTTGAGTTGACAATTCTCGCAAAATAGGAAATACTGTAACTGTTCATGCGATATTGTAAAAGAAGAAAAAATAGATTATAATAATAACGAACTATGCAAAACTTTGGCAGATTTTGGATGCGGTCAGTATAGTATCATTCGTTGTTTGTGGGAGAAAGCGATCAATGAAAAAAGGAAGAATACAAAATCTTTTCCTTCTTATAGGTGTCACAGGAATGCTGCTTTCTCTGTGTGGATGCGGAAATACGAAAACAAAAGAAACGCAGGCAATGCTGGATCAGATCGTGGCAGATATACAAGATG
>CAMBUC010000270.1 GCA_945871045.1 uncultured bacterium | reverse complement strand
ATCCGACGCATTTTACCGCCATGAGTTACACGCTTTCACCGGAAGCATCAGAGCGGATTACAGTCAGCGATAGTGATGATAGCGACAAACCGCTTGAAATCATGCCCTCCGATGATTCGTTTGCGCCCTCTGCGAGCAGCAATGCCGCCTGCATTGGAATTATCGGTGGAGCAGACGGACCAACAGCGGTTGTGATTGGGCCGCAAGGCAAACCCTGTGCTGCGTGTTCTGCGTTGCATTTTGAGCCTGTGCAGCATGACATTGAGTGGCGAATTACATTTTACGAAAAAAGATATACTGATTTTACTCTTACACTAATTTAAGACTGAATCACGACAAAACAGGAAATCCCAGTCTATGGGCACAACTGAATTGAGATTATTGCCTAGTCGGGAGACTTTTTCATGGAGATCTCCCGACTTTTTATTAGTGCAGACAAAAGACAGGAACAGGTCTTTTACAGACTTGTTCCTGCCTTAATCTATGCTATATAATTATTTGCAATCAAGCATCATTTTCTGGAGTTTCCTTCTGCTGTTCTTCATTTGGAACGTGTGCCGCAATTTCCGAAAGAGAGCAGTCCAGTAAATTGCATAAATCATCCAGCGTGTTTGTAGAAACGGATATATTCCTCCGTAAGCGCTGTACAGTGCTGCCACTAATCTGGAATTTCACTCTCAATATATAAGTAGAGAGGCCCTTTTTCTTCAGTGTTTCTCAAAGTGGAGTATAAACAATCATAGAGCACCTCCCATTCATCTTGCATATTCATATTATGCTCGATATAATGGTCATATAATATGCTCTAATATTGGGCAGATTATACGGAGGGTACTATGACTACTTGCACGTTCGCAGGGCATCGGGAAGTGTATCAGCCGATGATGGATGCGAAAATAGAGAAAGCAATCCGGGAGCTTTTACAGACCGACAGCGAGTTTATCTTCTATACCGGAGGGATGGGCGAATTTGACAGCAAATGTGCGTCAGCAGTCCGCTTGGCAAAACGGCAGTATCCTCACTTGAAGATTTGCCTTGCCCTGGTTCTTCCGTATATGTCCAATAGGCTGAATACGGAAAAGGCATACTACGAATACTACTATGATGAAATCATCATTCCAGCGGAACTTTGCGGTGTTCACTACAAAGCCGCGATTCAAAAGCGAAACCGCTGGATGGTGGACAGAGCCGATTACTTGATTGCTTATCTGTTCCGGGATTTTGGCGGTGCCTATGAAACCGTTAAATACGCGAAAAAGCAAGGCAAGCCGGTCATCAATCTTGCAGAGCAGAAATGAATTTACACATTTGATATTGCCCTGCCCTATGGGTATAGTAAAAGAAAAACAGGAGTGAAAACCATGAGTGACACATATTTCGATTTGCCCTCCCGCCTGGAGGATTCCTTCCCGGAGATCGACAGTGATATTGTAACTGACCTGCGGAAAACCAGTGAGGAATACGATGAGATTCAACAGCAGATTTCTGACTTGAAAAAGCGGTTCCCGTGTATTATGAAAGTGATGGAGGACAAAGGTGAGATTCATCTGACCGCAGAAGAACACGCCGCATTTGTCCAATGCCTTCGGTTATCCCGGAAGCTGGATGATATGGAGCGCCTGCAGCTTTACTTCCGCGGACATACGGATGCGGTGGCTTATCTCAAAAAAATCAAAGCAATCTGATTTCAACGGCTCGGAACAATCCGGGCCGTTTTTTCATAGATGGCCTTGACTTTTTGATATGCGGATGTATAATATAAACGAAATTATCATAAAATATCTTATCATAAGGAGGCGCGAGTATGAAATTTATAGGTCGAAAAGCGGAACTGGCAAAGCTGAACACAGAATATGAGCGCGATGGCGGTTTCGTGGTCATCTATGGACGACGCAGAGTTGGCAAAACAACGCTGATCAAAGAGTTTCTGAAAAAGAAAACAGCCTTCTACTTCCTTGCAACGGAAGAACTTGAATCTCAGAGTATGAAGCGTCTGGCTGGCGTCGTTGCCCGTACAACGAAAAACTCATATCTGCAGAAAGCGGCATTTACGGATTGGCTGGATCTGTTCCAAGTGATTGCTGATTATAAACCGGAAGAAAAGAAAGTGCTGGTCATTGACGAGTTTCCGTACCTGGTAAAGACCAATCCGGCTTTCCCATCTATCTTACAGAACGCTTGGGATGAAATTCTGAAAGGCAGCAATGTGATGCTGATCTTGTCGGGTTCCCTGATCGGTATGATGCAGAAACATGCTCTGTCCTATGACAGTCCTCTGTATGGCCGCAGAACTGCACAGATGCGTCTGGCTCCGCTGCCGTTTACGGATATATATGCCGTTCAGAAAATGCCGTTTGAACAGGCAGTGGAACAGTATGCTGTGACGGGCGGTGTTCCCAAGTATCTGGAGTTTTTTGAGGATGAACGGGGACTTGAAGAACAGCTCAAAGATGCGGTTTTATCCAAAAGTGGATTTTTGTATGAGGAACCAAACTTCCTGCTGAAAAGTGAATCTGTTACAGCAGTGAACTATTTCTCCATCATCAAGGCAATTGCAGACGGAAACCACAAGCTGGGCAAGATTGCCGGTGTGCTGGGACAGGAAACTTCCGCTTTGACGCCATATCTGTCTACACTTGCGGATTTGGGCTTCATCGAAAAGAAAACGCCGGTAACAGAAAAGAACCCGGAAAAATCCCGTAAGGGACTGTATTTCATCTCGGATAATTTCATTCGGTTCTGGTTCCGCTATGTTTATCCCTATAAGGGTGAACTGGAACTGGACAATATGCAGA
>CAMBUC010000269.1 GCA_945871045.1 uncultured bacterium | reverse complement strand
TTGCAGCATCTCATGGGAGATTGCAGCATCTGTTGTCACATAAGCAAGCATCGTACACATATTCGGATGGATCATGCCGGAGCCCTTTGCCATTCCACCCAGAGTAACCGTCTTTCCATCGATGGTCACTTCAAAGGCAACCTCTTTTTTATGGGTATCCGTTGTCATGATCGCCTGGGCTGCTGCGGTTCCCGCCTCGATACTGCTATCTAATAAGGTTGCCAGCTGCTTTGCACCTGCCTCCATCTTGTCGATGGGCAGCTGCATACCGATCACACCGGTAGAACCAAGAAGCACCGCATCAGCAGTCATTCCAAGTGCCTCTGCCGCTGCATCGGCAGTCTTTTGGCAGTAAAGGTCTCCCTCTGTTCCGGTACAGGCGTTTGCAATACCGGAATTCACAACGATCGCCTGAGCCTTTCCGATGTTTTTCACGATGTTTTTATCCCAGATGACCGGTGCCGCCTTAAACACATTCGTTGTAAATGTACCTGCCACGGCAGCCGGCACTTCACTGTACACCATTGCCATGTCAGTTCTTCCCTGATATTTAATGCCGGCGGCTGTGGCTGCTGCCTTGTATCCTTTTGCCGCGGTCACGCCGCCTGCGATCTGTTTCATATTGTATCCTCCTAGTATGCTGTCTTTTTTACATAGGCAATTGCGAAACTATTTACATTCATCTTTGGGTCATGTGAGCACATGTATGGCAGGCACGCTCTCGCTACTTGTCGCTGGCAGTGGTACATAAGTGACCAAAATACGGTCACTAAGTACCAGCCGCTCCAAAGTACACTGCCAATACATTGTGTCTCACATTCCCTGTTCGCGTTACGGATGAGTTTCGCAACTGCCTATGTTTTTACTCGTTAAACTTCGTGATGTTCGCATCGTTTAATGTGAAATCGTAGTAATTGAGATCCTCGCGGAATGTCCAGCCCACACTTCTCCAAAAACGGTTGCCGATCTCATTGCTCTTGAAAGCGATCAGGCTGACTTTGTTGATCTTTTCCTCCTGCAAGGCCCTCATACAGGCGACTGCCATCCGCTTGCCGATCCCGTGCTTGCGATAGTCCTCATGGACGCAGACATGATAAAAGCAGCCCCGTCGGCCGTCATGCCCGCAAAGGATCGCACCGATCACCCGTTCGCCATCCAAAGCAACCATGCTGGTGGTGGGATTACGACGGATGAAGCGATGAATCCCTTCCTCCGAGTCATCAATACTTCGGATCCCAAAACCACTGATCGTCATCCAAAGATCATATACCTGTTTATAATCTGTTTCCGCCATCGGACGGATCTGAATATCCGGAACTTCCCCACAGGCTCCCGGCACCGAAGTATTAGATCCGCTTGTTTCTTTTTCTTCCATTTATTATCAACCTCTACGGGAAGCAGGGAACCAGTTCCAGTCCTTCCTTCTCATCGAAACCAAACATCAGGTTCATATTCTGTACCGCCTGTCCGGCAGCGCCTTTTACCAGATTATCCAATGCACCCATCATAATGATGCGTCCGGTTCTTTCATCGATGACAAAGTTGACATCTACAAAGTTGCGTCCTTCTACCCACTTTGTCTCCGGGCATTCACCCTTCGGAAGTACCCGGACAAAGTATTCATTTGCATAATACTTCTCGTAAACGGCACGCACCTCCGCCTCCGTCGGATAGGTTCCGTCTGCCTTCTTTACCAAAGATGCATACTCGGTCGCAAGGATTCCACGGTTCATCGGAACAAGATGGGGCGTAAAGTTGATCACCACTTCTTTACCGGCAGCGTAACCAAGCTGCTCCTCGATTTCCGGGGTGTGGCGATGGGTAGCAACCCCATAAGCCTTCATATTTTCATTTACTTCGCAGAAGAGATTCGGCAGTTTCGCGCCGCGTCCCGCACCGGAAGTTCCGCTTTTTGCGTCCACGATCAATGTATCGGGATCGATCAGTCCTTCTTTTACAAGGGGATAAGCGGTCAGGATCGAACAAGTCGTATAACAGCCAGGATTTGCGATCAGTCTCGTATCCTCATTCACCAGCCCACGGTTGATCTCACACAGACCGTAAACAGCCTGCTGAATCAGTTGGGGAGACTGATGGGTGATCTTATACCACTTTTCATAAGTCGCAACATCCTTGATCCGGTAGTCAGCACTCAGATCGATAAATTTTGCTTTTTTTAATAACTCCTCGTTTAAGATACCGCCAAGATATCCCTGAGGCGTGGCAGTGAAGATCACATCCACCTGCCGGGCTAATTCTTCAATATTATCATCCAGACATTTGTCTTCTACCAGTTCAAACATGCTGCGGTATACATTTGCATATTTTTCATCCACATAACTGCGTGAACCGTACCATTTGATTTCTACCTCTTTATGTCTCAGTAAGATCCGTACCAGTTCTGCTCCTGCATAGCCGGTCGATCCGATAATTCCTGCTTTGATCATAACTTTTCCCTTCCTAATATGTATATATATGAAACAATCCTACATTCCATCGCCACCTGCATCTGCACATCCCGATGTCATGTCTTTTCCTATACTAATACTATTTATCCTGTTCGTAAAGTGTTTTTTGCAAATATTTACATATTTTATGCATAATTATACATTTTCATCTAATATTATGCATTTATTTTGCATAATATTTCAGTTGCACTGAGTAACAAATTGATGTATGATGGTTACGGATAAAAACGAAGTTACGATTTCAAATCTATATTACATAAGAAAGGAATATTCACTATGAAAGAAAAAGTTGTATTGGCTTACTCAGGCGGACTGGACACCACAGCGATCATCCCCTGGTTGAA
>CAMBUC010000268.1 GCA_945871045.1 uncultured bacterium | reverse complement strand
TCGGTGACACGTCCCTGCGGGAAGTTGTAGGTACGAATCTTCTCGGAGCGGTCGCCGGTTCCGATCTGGCTGCGCCGCGCTGCGGACTCTGCATCCTGCTGTTTCTGCAGTTCTAAGTCATACAGTTTGGAACGAAGGAGTGCGAATGCCTTTTCCTTATTCTGCAGCTGTGATTTTTCAGTCTGGCTGTAGATGACGATTCCCGTGGGATAGTGGGTTAAACGCACCGCGGAGTCGGTGGTGTTGACACACTGTCCACCGTTTCCCGATGCACGCATAACGTCGATACGGATGTCCTTCTCATCAATCTGGATGTCCACATCTTCTGCCTCCGGCATAACTGCTACGGTACAGGTGGAAGTCTGAATGCGTCCCTGAGACTCGGTCTCCGGCACACGCTGCACGCGGTGTACACCGGACTCATATTTTAATACAGAGTATGCGCCTGCTCCGGTTACCATGAAGTCTACGGACTTCATACCGCCGATACCGGTCTCGTCTGCCTCCAGTGTTTCCACCTTCCAGCGGCGGCTCTCCGCATAGTGCACATACATGCGGTAGATCTCTGCTGCGAACAGCGCGGCTTCCTCGCCGCCTGCGCCGGCACGGATCTCCACAATGACGTTCTTGTCATCATTGGGGTCCTTCGGAAGCAGCAGGATCTTCAGCTTGTCCTCCAACTCTGCTACATTGGATTTTGCCTCGTTTAACTCTTCCTTTGCAAGCTCCTTCATCTCCTCGTCGCTCTCCTCGTCCAAAAGCGCAAGAGCGTCCTCGATGGCCTGCTTATTCTTTTTGTATTCTTTGTAGGCTTCTACGATGGGAGTCAGATCACTCTGCTCCTTCATGAGTTTGCGGAAACGATTGGCATCGTTTGCCACATCCGGCTCAGAAAGTTCGCTCATGATCTCATCGTACCGAACTAACAAATCCTCTAACTTATCAAACATGTCGTTTTTCTCCTTTATCTGATCTGACCCTTTACCACCCGGTCATTTCCTGCAAGATCCTTTATCACTGCCACATCTTTGAAACCGGCATCCAACAGCAACTGCCTGACTGCATCTCCCTGATCATAACCGATCTCAAAAAACAGATATCCGTTTTCCTTTAAATAATTTGGTGCCTCTTCCGTGATCTTCCGGTAAAAATCAAGCCCGTCCAATCCTCCGTCCAACGCCTGCAGCGGCTCAAACTGGACAACCTCCGGCATCAGTGTGGGTATCACTGTCTGTGGGATGTAGGGCGGATTTGACACGATCAAGTCAAACTGTCCGCTCACATTATCAAAAAGATTACTCCGCACCCACTCTGCGTCCAATTCATGAATTTTTGCGTTTTCTTTGGCTACTAACAATGCCTGCTTGCTGATATCACTGCCTGTGCCTTTTACCGTCGGCGCATTTTTCAGGATGCTTAACAAAATGCATCCGGAACCGGTACAAAGATCCAGCACTTCCATCTGTGGTTCGATTACTTTTAATGTTTCCTCTACAAGTGTCTCTGTATCCTGTCTGGGAATCAGCACATTGGAATTGACCTTAAATGTCATTCCCATAAACTCCTGCTCACCTGTAATGTATTGAAGCGGTACGTGTTCTGCACGTTTTTCTACCACGCGCTCATACTCTGTGAGCACCTCCGGGTCCACCTCTTCATTTGTATGCATAAAATAAAAACTGCGGTCAATCTTTGCTACCATTTCCAGCAAAAGCCATGCATCGATCTTTGCATCCATAACTCCTGCATCGAGTAACATCTGTTCCCCTTTTTGTTCCACCTGCTTATATGTCATATGCCATCCCCCTTTGCCATATTCCACAAAATGACAGGGCAGCGCTGCTTAACAGCAGCCGTCCTCCAAACCTTCTCCCTCACGAAGTTTTTGTACATACGTTTTCCAATCAAACACTGCCTCCACAGATGCAATGCCTACCTCGATCATATCATCATCCGGTTCTCTGGTAGTCAGTTTCTGCAGCATCATTCCCGGTTTACTTAACAAACCAATGATCTTTCCCTCACTCCGACCGGCTAAACGGATCAATTCATAAGAAATCCCTGCGATCACCGGGATCAGCAGGATGCGCACCCCCACGCGCAACAGCGGAGACTTTACACGAATAAACAGAAACAGGATCACGCTGATGATCACAACAAAAAACAGAAAACTGGTTCCGCATCGCTTATGAAGGCGTGAACTCTTTTTTACATTTTCAACCGTCAGATCCATACCGTGTTCGATACAATTGATACATTTGTGTTCCGCACCATGATACATATATACACGGCGAATATCCTTCATCAAAGATATTCCAACCACATATATAAGAAAGATCGCTACACGAAGCACTCCTTCTGCGATCGCAATTGCTGTATCAGACCATCCCAACCGGGCAAAGAACGTCGAAAGCCAATAGGGAAGCATCATAAAGATCGCCACCGCCAGCACAATGGATAATACAACGGTTCCACCCATCATCGCACTTTCTTTTTTCTTTGCTTTTGCTTCTTCATCTGCAGTTAATTCTTTTTCCTCTCCTTCTTCTTCAAAAAAAGTAGCCGAAAAGTTCAAACTGCTCATTCCAAGTACCAGGGAATCAATAAAATTTACGACTCCGCGTACCAGCGGCAAACGCACAAATGCACTGTCACCGAAAATATTCTTATATTCTTTTTTCTCTACGATGATCTCACCATCGCTTTTTCGGACTGCGACTGCGTAGGTGTCTTTGTTTTTCATCATGACACCTTCCATAACAGCCTGTCCGCCGATTCCTGAGTATTTCATTTGATACCTCTGCACCACATGAA
>CAMBUC010000267.1 GCA_945871045.1 uncultured bacterium | reverse complement strand
CAGGTCACCACAAACTGGCAATAGTCCTCCAGTTCAAAAACCGGAAAAGGGGCGGACTCGTATAAAGCGGCAAGATCGGTATGGGACAGCACATGCAGTAATTGCAGTTTTAATCCGTCGATGGGCAGCGCGCATAGTTTTTTCACGGAGGCAAGCATCATGTCCTTGTCTTCCCCCGGAAGACCAAGGATCAGATGAGCGATGGTGGGGATGTTCCGGTTATGCAGACGCATAATTGCATGTTCGCAATCTGCATAAGTAAATCCGCTTCGGAGTCGTGCCAGTGTTTGATCAAAGGTACTCTGTACACCGATCTCGATCCAGATCGGCTTTTGAAAGGACTCCCGTAATTCGCAGAGCAGATCCAGAACATCGTCATCTAAACAGTCCACCCGTGTAGCAATGGAGAGTGCAACGATCTCATCCGAAGCGAGAGCCTCGGAAAAAACAGTACGCAGATAGGAGATATCTGCGTAGGTGTTTGTGTATGCCTGAAAATAGGCGATAAAATGTTTTGCGTTTGTTTTTTGGATGATCCTTTCACGCGCCTGAACCATCTGCTCCGTGATGGATTTTCTCCGGTCGGCGGCAAAGTCACCGGATCCGCCTGCACTGCAAAAAATACAGCCCCGCGTATCCAGTTTGCCATCCCGGTTCGGGCAGGAAAACCCACCATCCAACGACAGACGATATATTTTTTCACCGAAGGTCCGGCGCAGATAGGCATTGAAACTGTAGTAAGGCTTGTCCAGCCAGAACTCCGGGATATTTGTGCTTTGCATCGCGCTACCTCATGTACAGCTGTTTGGTCGCTGCCTGTTATTTGATATGGTCACGAACGGCTTTGCTTACCACATCTGCCACTCTCGGATCAAAGGCTTCCGGCATGATGAACGTATCGTTCAACTCTTCATCTGAGACAAGCCCTGCGATGGCTTCGGCAGCAGCCAGTTTCATCTCCTCGGTGATCTGCTTTGCATGACCTTCTAAGGCGCCGCGGAAGATGCCGGGGAATGCCACGACATTGTTGACCTGATTCGGGAAATCGCTGCGACCGGTTCCGACGATACGGGCGCCGGCAGCCTTTGCAACATCAGGCATGATCTCTGGTACCGGATTTGCCATTGCAAAGAGGATCGAATCCTTGTTCATGGAAGCGACCATCTCCGGGGATACGATTCCGGGAGCGGAAACACCCACGAAAATGTCTGCGCCCTTCAATGCATCGGCAAGCGTACCTGTTGCATGGCTAAGGTTCGTGACTTTCGTCATTTCCTGCTGCATCCAGTTTAAGTTTGGATAGTCGGGGCCGATGATACCTTCTTTGTCGCACATGGTGACATGTTTAAAACCGTAAGTTAACAGTAATTTTGTGATGGCGACACCGGCAGAGCCTGCACCGTTTACGACCACCTTACAATCTTCTTTTTTCTTGCCGGTCACACGCAGACCGTTGATGATACCTGCCAAAACAACGATGGCAGTGCCATGCTGGTCGTCGTGGAAGACAGGGATATCCAACAGTTGTTTTAACCGCTCTTCAATCTCAAAACAACGGGGAGCAGAAATGTCCTCTAAGTTGATTCCGCCAAAGCAGGGTGCAATGTTTTTGATCGTCTGGATGATCTCCTCGGTATCCTGTGTATCTAAACAGATCGGAACAGCGTTCACATCTCCGAATTCCTTGAAGAGTACGCATTTTCCTTCCATCACCGGCATAGCGGCCAATGCGCCGATATTTCCAAGACCTAAAACAGCACTTCCGTCGGAAATAACAGCAACGGTGTTTGCCTTGATCGTATAATTGTAGGCCTCCTCCGGATGCTCGGCAATGATTTTGCAGGGTTCTGCAACACCGGGGGTATAAGCGATGGCAAGTGCTTCCCGGTCTTTTACCGGTGCCTTTGAGGTCGTAACCAGTTTTCCGTTCCATTCTCTGTGTAACTTGATTGCTTTTTCTTTCTGGTCCATTGTTTGCTCCTTGTAAAATGATGTATATTGATTCTTCCCTATTATAACCATATCATTTTTTATTTTCAAGAGAGGATTCCCGAATGATGTGGGGTTGAGTTACTGTTTGATTTCTGCATAAAAAGTGCTTCCTATTTTAGGAAAGATAGTGTATACTTGTAGACAAATCTTTGATCGAGCACCGGTTATCATGTAGTTCCGGTATAATCATTGTTTTCCCATTATTGTTTCAGTAAAACAGAAGATTGTTTTGATGTGTAGGAGAATTTAGAGTATGTCAGATATGCGTGAAAAATATGAATCGCTGAGTGTTGTTGCGCTGAAAGATCTTGCAAAAGCAAGAGGCCTTAAAAATATTTCTGCATTAAAAAAGGCAGAAGTGGTGGATGCTATGATCGCCGAAGACCGGCGGTTGGAGCAGCTCAAAAAGCAAACTGAAGCAGCACAGCAAAAAGAGAGTGAAAACGAAAAGGAAACAAAAGAAGAACCGGCTGATAAAACAGATGCGGGTAAGCCCGTGGAGCGTCAGCAGCGTCCACAGCGTCCCGTGCGTATGCCCAAGGAAAGCCGTGATACCCGTGCAGAGTCCCGTGTGAACGCAAACCCGGTTGCAGAGGATGATTTTGATCAGTCCGAGCAGTTGAATTCTAACCTGGACAGCGGTATTACAGCGAACGGAATTCTGGAGGTTATGCAGGAAGGGTACGGATTCATTCGCTGTGAAAATTATCTGCCCGGGGAAAATGACGTCTATGTCTCGCCGTCACAGATCCGCCGGTTCCGACTGAAGACGGGGGATATTGTCTGTGGAAATACAAGGATCAAAACCCAGAGCGAAAAGTTTTCTGCGCTGTTGTATATTACAACCATCAATGGATATC
>CAMBUC010000266.1 GCA_945871045.1 uncultured bacterium | reverse complement strand
TATTTTAAAGAGTGAACTGGATACTGCAAGTGAAGATGTGTTTAAGATCAATGGGCCGCTGGATCTTACCTTCCTTATGAAGTTATATGGCTTAGAAGGCAAAGATGAACTGCGCTATGCTTCTTATACACCACAGCCCATACCGGAACTGATGGGTGAGAACAATATTTTTGATGCGATCCAAAAAGGTGATATTTTACTTCATCATCCGTACCAGTCCTTCCAGCCGGTGGTTGATATGATCCGTCAGGCTGCCAATGATCCGGATGTGCTTGCAATCAAGCAGACCTTGTACCGTGTGAGCGGTAATTCACCGATCATTGCCTCTCTGGCCCAGGCGGCTGAGAATGGCAAGCAGGTTACGGTTCTCGTTGAGTTAAAAGCTCGTTTTGATGAGGAAAATAACATTGTCTGGGCGAAGAAACTGGAGAAAGCAGGCTGTCATGTGATCTATGGTCTTGTGGGATTGAAGACACATAGTAAGATCGCCCTGGTGGTCCGCAAGGAAGAGGATGGCATCCGTCGTTATGTGCATCTGGGCACCGGTAATTACAATGATTCTACGGCAAAATTATATACAGATTGTGGAATCCTTACCTGTTCAGAAGCCATCGGAGAAGATGCAACTGCGGTATTCAATATGTTATCCGGCTATTCCGAACCCCTCAGTTGGAATCATCTGGTAGTGGCACCGATCTGGCTGCGCAAGAAGTTTATGAAACTCATACGACGGGAAACACGTCATGCATTGGAGGGAAAGGAAGCACGCATTGAGGCAAAGATGAATTCGTTATGTGATCAGGAGATCATTGCAGCGCTTTATGAGGCATCGGCTGCCGGTGTACAGATCGATCTGATCGTACGGGGTATCTGCTGTCTGAAAGTAGGCATTCCCGGGGTAAGTGAAAATATCCGTGTGCGTTCGATCGTTGGCAATTTTCTGGAACATAGCCGTATCTTTTATTTTTATAATAATGGAAACGAAGAACTGTATATGGGCAGTGCCGACTGGATGCCCAGAAATCTGGATCGCCGTGTGGAGATCATCTTCCCGGTTCTTGACCGGGAGATTCAAAAGAAAGTTCGCCATATTTTGCAGGTGGAACTGGAAGACAATACGAAAGCACATCTTTTGAGTGCAGACGGCACCTATGGAAAACAGGATAAGCGTGGAAAAGTTCTTGTCAATTCCCAGCTTCAGTTTTGTGAGGAGGCAGTTGCTGCCGTTCCAAATGAAGAAAAACAATATAAAGACCGTGTGTTTATTCCGGCAGAACCGGTAAACACACAAGAATAGGATTCGTAAGATGGGTAAGATCATTTTTTCAGATCTGGATGGCACGTTGCTTTGTGACGACAAGTCCATTTCAGAAGGTAACAAAAAGGCAATTCAAGCGGCGACGAAAGCAGGTCATTCCTTTGTGATCGCAACCGGCCGTCCCTTTGAAAGTGCAAAAATCATCAGTGATTCTTTGGGATTACATGGAGAAGGATGCTACATTGTTTCTTACAATGGCGGACATGTGTATGATTGCTATCACGAAAAAGTATTGTTTAGCCGCAATCTTTCCATGCAGACGGTACATGAATTATTTGAATTCACCGATCAGGCGGGGTTGTATGTACAGACGTATCAGAATGGGGAAATCGTGACAAAGGCACAGACAAAGGAACTGGAACTGTATGCAAGCCGTACGAACTTAGTACCTTGTCCGCGGGCAGACTTATTAGAGTATCTGACGAAAGAGCCAAATAAGGCAATCGTGATCTGTCTGGATGACCATGAACGGTTGGTTCGTTTTCAAACGGAACATGCCCAGTGGGCGAAGGGAAAATGCCGGATGATTTTTTCCTGTCCGGAGTATTTGGAAGTAGTACCTGAGGGAATCTCAAAACAGACCGGTATCCAATTTCTGGCAGATCATTTAGGGGTCTCAAAGGAAGATACCATCGCTGTGGGAGATGAAACCAATGATATGGAAATGATCACAAACGCAGGGATCGGCGTTGCGGTAAGCAACGCCAATCCGGCAGTAAAAGAAGTGGCGGATCAAATCACTGTGAAAAGCAATAATGAGGATGCGATTGCGGAAGTGATCGAGAGATTTGTGCTTTAGGTGAATCATCAAGAATCCATGAGGTTTTTCGTTGCATCTGACATGCGAAAACTCAAAACCTCATGGATTCTTAGGAATGTGTTTGACGTGCGAAAACTCAAAAAACACATGTTTCTTAGCATAGTATCTGACATACGAAAAATCAGAACCGCATGGATGTTATCAGCGAACTTCTTTGATTTTTTCCAAGAGAGAGTAGGGGATATATAATTTCCCACGTCCGACACCAAGGCGGATGTCGGGTTTGTTTGTGCCGTGGAAATCGGATCCACCTGTGATGAGCAGTCCTTCTTCTCGGGCAAGTGTTTTATAGATCTGCTCGTCTGCAGGTGTGTTCTCGGAATAGATCGCTTCCATACCGGCGAGACCATGGGCTTTCATCTCATGGATCATGGAAAGAAGTTTTGACTTTTCCATGTGATAGATGACCGGGTGGGCGAGGACCGGAATTCCGCCGGCGGTAAGAATGTAATCGACAGCATCCATGGGTGTGACTTTCGGTCGTCCGACATAACAGCGGCATCCATCACCAATGTATTCACGAAAGGCAGTCTTCATATCCGGAATATAACCTTTGTCCAGCAGATAACGGGCGATGTGGGCGCGGGTGATCACTGCATCCGGAAATTTTTCTTCAAGTGCTTCCTGAGTGATAGCAAAGCCTTCTGCCCGAAGTTTTTCTAACATCAATACATTTCTATTGTCTCGGCTGTTGCGGAAATCAGCCATTTGTTTTTGAAGAAATGTATTGTTTGTATCAATGTACAGACCAAGCACATGTATTTCTGTTCCTTCATATTCAG
>CAMBUC010000265.1 GCA_945871045.1 uncultured bacterium | reverse complement strand
CCTATTTGATGAAGCCAAGAAAGATGTAATAGAGCTTATTCTCAGCTCCCCGGAGGAGGGTGAAGAGGCCACAGATCTGCTCATGATTGCCAAGTATTTCGAGCGTATCGGAGATCATGCCACAAACATTGCGGAATGGGTCATTTTCTCTCTGACCGGAGAACATGTGTAAAGAAGGGAGCGTGTAGGTATGGGTGAATGGATCTTATTCGGACAGATCGTAATGATCGCTGCAGTTTGTGTCGGCTTGGTGTGGTTAGCATACTGGTATAAGGACAATGTGAGATAGCCAAATAAAAAGGAATGGCTCAATATTTTACATGGATTTTACATTGATTACTCTTATTTTTTACATAGGTGTTTTACGATTAAAAAATGTAAATACTATCAGGTAAAAGATAAGGAGTACAAAACATGGACATTTTTGGATTGCTCACGATGATCGGTGGGCTGGCGCTGTTTTTGTATGGAATGCACACGATGGGCGATGGTCTGGCAAAGATGGCAGGCAGCCGCCTGGAGCAGATTTTGGAGAAATTGACGAGCACACCTATTCGTGCAGTACTGCTTGGTGCAGGAGTGACTGCTGTCATTCAAAGTTCTTCTGCCACAACGGTAATGGTCGTTGGTTTCGTGAACTCAGGTATTATGAAGCTTTCCCAGGCAGTCGGCATCATTATGGGTGCAAATGTGGGAACTACGATCACCTCATGGATCTTAAGTTTGTCCGGTGTGCAGGGAGACAGTTTATTTATCAAACTGTTAAAGCCCAGTTCTTTTTCACCGGTGCTGGCATTGATCGGCGTGATCTTTTTGTTGTTTTTAAAGGATGAAAAAAAGAAGGATATCGGAACGATCCTGTTAGGCTTTGCAGTTCTGATGTTTGGAATGGAAACCATGAGCGGGGCAGTAAAACCTCTGGCGGATGTGCCGGAGTTTACAAATCTGTTTGTGGCATTCAAAAATCCGATCCTTGGTATGCTTGTGGGCGCATTGCTGACGGCGATTATCCAGAGTTCGTCTGCTTCCGTAGGTATCTTGCAGGCCATGTGTGCCACGGGGGCAGTTAGTTTTGGAGCAGCAGTGCCCATCATCATGGGACAGAATATCGGTACTTGTGTGACAGCCATGATCTCAGGTATCGGTGCAAGTAAAAATGCGAAGCGTACGGCGCTGGTGCATTTGTATTTTAATATTATCGGAACAGCCATTTTTATGCTGGCTTTTTATGGCTTGCATGCCATCGTCCATTTTACGTTTCTGGATCAGGCGGCAAATGGTGCGGGGATCGCGCTTGTCCACACTGCGTTCAATATCGTAGCAACCATTGTGCTGCTTCCTTTTTCAAAAGTTCTGGAGCGTCTGGCGATCCTTACGATCCCTGATCACGAGGATGAATTACAGGAATCCGGAGAGCAAAAGGAAATCATGGATCCGGGTATGAAACTTTTGGATGAGCGTTTTCTGGAGCGTCCTGCATTTGCGGTTGCACAGGCAAAGGCAGCTGCCAATGAGATGGCAAAACTGGTGAATGAGGCATTGACTCTTGCGCTTCAGTTGAATGAGGATTATGATAAAAAGAAGGTAAAACGTATCAGAGATTTGGAGGAGCGTGTAGACGCTTATGAGGATGTGCTGGGGACTTATCTGGTGCGCCTTTGTGCAAAACCTTTGGCAGAGCGTGATAATCATCTGCTGACAACGCTTTTGCACAGTATCGGCGATCTGGAACGCATGGCTGACCATGCGGTGAATCTGGCAGGAAATGCCCAGCGCAGGCATAAGGAAAATGCACAGTTCTCCAGAAAAGCGACGGCAGAACTGGCTGTATTTACGCAGGCACTTCAGGATATCTTAAAACTGACCTTTGATGTGTTTGAAAATGAAAATACACTGGAAGCGGCGCAGGTGGAGCCTTTGGAGGAAGTCATCGATGATCTGAAAGAGGAAATCCGCGGACGCCATATCAAACGTCTGGCAAAGGGAAAGTGTACCATTGAACTTGGTTTTGCACTGACTGATATTGTGACGAATTATGAGCGAATCGCAGATCATTGTTCCAATATTGCAGTTGCAGTGATCCAGATGGATGAGAAGGAGCATGATGTTCATAAATATCTAGGACAAGTGAAGACAGAAGATCCGAGATTTGCCCAGTTGTATCATCAGTATAAAGAACGCTATGTGTTAGAATAAAAGGAGTGGATAAAATGGCAACCATCTATGTGGTAGAAGATGATCAGAATATCCGTGAGATTGAGAGTTTTTCTTTGAAAAATTCCGGTTATGAAGTGGAAGATTTTGAATGCGCAGCGGCATTTTACAAGCGGATGGAACACGCGCTGCCGGATCTGATCCTGCTGGATATCATGTTGCCGGATAAGGATGGTCTGGATATTTTAAAGGATCTTCGCGCCCGGGTGGAGACCAGACGGTTGCCGATCATTATGGTGACGGCAAAGACGACGGAGATCGATAAAGTGAAAGGTCTGGATATGGGAGCGGATGATTATCTGACAAAACCCTTTGGCGTGATGGAACTGATCTCCCGTGTGAAGGCATTACTTAGAAGAAGCAGTGGGCTTTCGGAAGATACTGTTTTGCAGTTTCAGGATCTTACGATGGATCTGGAAAAACATCGTGTGCGTGTGAGGGAGGAAGCGGTGGAACTGACCTATAAAGAGTTTGAACTGCTTCGGATCTTTTTGCAGAATGCCGGAATCGTTTTACAGCGGGAAACACTGATGACCAAGGTGTGGGGAACCGACTATGAAGGTGAGAGCCGTACACTGGATATGCATATCAAAACCCTTCGTCAAAAGATCGGTGACTATGGCAATCATATCAAAACGGTACGCAATGTCGGTTACCGTTTAGAGTAAGCAGATGATGATAGATAAGAAGGCAGGTTCATGAAACGAAAGATC
>CAMBUC010000264.1 GCA_945871045.1 uncultured bacterium | reverse complement strand
GCTCCTCCGAAGCGTCCAGATCCATAAAAAGTTCTAACACTTCATCGATCACCTCATTG
Organism: uncultured bacterium; assembly: GCA_945871045.1. GTDB lineage: Bacteria > Bacillota > Clostridia > Lachnospirales > Lachnospiraceae > W0P33-017. The sequence goes on along the minus strand of CAMBUC010000264.1, from coordinate 2,874 downwards.
GGCCTTGCTTCGGGACGATCGATCTTATTGATGCAGACGATAACCGGAAGATCCAGATCCAATGCCTTCATGAGTACGAATTTTGTCTGGGGCATGGCGCCTTCAAATGCATCCACGACAAGAACGACACCGTTTACCATTTTCAGTACACGTTCCACTTCGCCGCCGAAATCCGCATGGCCGGGCGTATCGATGATGTTGATCTTTACATCTTTATAAAAAACGGCTGTGTTTTTGGATAAAATGGTGATACCGCGCTCACGTTCAATATCCCCTGAGTCCATCACACGTTCCTGCACTTCCTGATTTGCACGGAAAACGCCGGACTGTTTTAAAAGTTCATCTACAAGTGTTGTCTTACCGTGATCAACGTGGGCGATGATCGCGATGTTACGAATGTCTTCTCTGGTAGTTTGCATAAATGATTCTTTTCCTTCTTTCCTATTATAATGCCTTTTTATCTCAGTCAGATAAGACTCCCACTTCTGTAAGTGGGGAGTAAAACAAATACGCTGAGGCGTTCTTGAATTTTGCCGCCTATTATCATACCATAAAATTATAATTATGCAAGTGCATATTCATAAATAATATGAAATTTTTTTTATTTTGTCGACAGGAAACTGCGACTTTCGCGGAGTATGGTTGGTATGATTCATTCAGTTACAAATATAAATGAAAAAGAAACAGCAGAGTAACTTATCAGCCGGCAAACGGTTACAATGCAAAAGCGAAAGGAGATATTTCTAATGGGAGACAGAGTATTTGAAAACAATCAGGTGGTTATCGCAGGGGAGATCGTATCAGGATTTTCTTATAGTCATGAAGTATACGGAGAGGGCTTTTACATGGTGGAAGTGGCTGTCAATCGCCTGAGCAATTATGCGGATTACATACCGGTCATGGTGTCAGAACGCCTGATCGATGTGACTGAAAATTATGAAGGTCATTATATTTGTGTGGTAGGACAGTTTCGTTCCTATAACAGGCATGAGGAAAAGAAAAACCGTCTGGTTCTTTCCGTGTTTGCGCGGGAGATCGAGTTTATCGACGAACCGGGCGAGGATGTAAAGAGCAATCAGATCTTTTTGGACGGATACATCTGCAAGGAACCGATCTATCGGAAGACGCCTCTGGGACGTGAGATCGCAGATCTTTTGATCGCGGTGAACCGTTCTTACGGAAAATCCGATTATATTCCGTGTATCTGCTGGGGACGGAATGCACGATATGCATCCGGCTTTTCAGTCGGTACGCATGTACAGATCTGGGGACGGATCCAGAGCCGTGAATATGTGAAGAAATTGAATGAATTTGAGACGGAAAAGCGGATCGCCTATGAAGTTTCCGTTAGCAAAGTCGATTGTATGGAGGAGTAAATCAGGTCGTTTCACGGGGTTCCACAGAGCAAGGCTTTACTTTTGTGGAGAAATGTGCTATTCTTCACGACAGGAGGCAATGAAAATGGATACAGGAATTGTTCGAATTTTTTATGGCGAGGGACATGGAAAGTCCACAGCGGCGCTTGGCCGTGCACTTCAGGCAGCCAGTGAAGGAAAAAGCGTGTTTATCATCCATTATTTAAAAGGTAAGATGGAAGATGAGGCTGTGTTTATGAAGAAACTGGAACCGGAAATAAAGGTATTTCAGTTTGAAAAGAGCGATGTATTCTATGAAGATCTGTCGCCGGAAGAAAAAAAGGACGCACAATTGAATATAAAAAACGGTGTGAACTTTGCCAGAAAAGTATTACTGACCGGGGAATGTGACCTGCTCATCTTAGATGAGATACTTGGTCTGGTAGATGCCGGATTATTGCAGAAGGAAGAATTGGAAAATCTTTTAAAGTCGCGCTCGGGTGGTATGGATCTGATACTCACCGGACGCAATATGGACGAATCGATCCGTGAATATGCGGATGAGATTTATAAAATCAAATCTGAAAAATAAAAAAATTTGAAAAAAAGTGTCCTGTAAACAACAGGGCACTTTACATTTTGCAATTTTTCGCATATAGTATACTAAGAAAAAAATTGTCTGTTCAGATCAGTCTTTGGGTTGGACAGTAAGGAAAGAATATACTGGCAGGAGGAAATACGATAATGGCAATATTCAAAGGTGCCGGTGTAGCGATCGTTACACCTATGAAGGATAACCTTGAGGTAAACTATGACAAGTTGGATGAGATGATTCAGTTTCAGATAGACAACGGAACGGACTGTATCGTGATCGCAGGAACTACCGGAGAGAGTTCTACGTTAACGATGGAAGAGCATGCAGATGTGATCCGTGCGGCAGTTCAGATGACGAAGCATCGTGTGCCGGTGGTAGCCGGTACCGGATCAAACTGTACAAAGACAGCCATTCAGTTGACACAGGAAGCCTATGAGGCAGGGTGTGAAGGTGCCCTGATCGTAACTCCTTACTATAATAAGGCAACGCAGGCCGGCCTGATCAGTCATTATGGACAGATCGCAGATGCCACCAGGATGCCGATCATCATGTACAATGTACCGGGACGTACCGGATGCAATATCATGCCTGAAACCGTTGCTACGCTTGTAAAAGAGCATGAGAATATTGTCGGTCTGAAGGAAGCGACCGGTAACGTGGCTCAGGCAGTGACGACGTTGGATCTGTGTGACGGCAAACTGGATATGTATTCCGGAGAAGACGGAATCGTTGTCCCCCTGATGTCTGTGGGAGCGATCGGTGTGATCTCTGTATGGTCAAACATTGCACCGAGAGATGTTCATGATATGTGTATGTATGCATTAAATGGTGATTATGTGAATGCTGCAAAGATCCAGTTGAAGGGCCGTGCGCTGGTAGACGCACTGTTTTCAGAGGTAAATCCGATCCCCGTAAAGCGCGCCT
>CAMBUC010000263.1 GCA_945871045.1 uncultured bacterium | reverse complement strand
AAAAAAACAGCAGTTACATCAATCACCTTGCATACTGCTTGCCCCTAGTGTATCATGAAGATATAAATGTATTAAATGGGGGAGATTTTTTCATGAGGAAAGTAAATGTTCTTGTTTGCGACGATCAACCGGAGGTGGTAGAGCAGACGAAAGAGCTGCTTTTGCGCTATGAAGACCAGTTTGGGCATGCTATGTGCATATTGGGAGTCACATCCTATGATGAAGCGGAAAGTTTTGATGCGGATTTGCTTTTTCTCGATATAGAAATGCCCGGAAAAAGCGGCCTTGTTATTCGGGACGAGCTGGAAAAAAAGAACGCAGACAGCTTGATTATCTTTGTTACAAGTCACAGCGAAACGGTGTGGGAGGCTTTTGGACGCAATGTCATTGGTTTTTTTGAAAAGCCCATGGACTATGAACGGCTTTGCAAACTGATGAAAAAGTTTTTTGACCTGTACAGCGTTTTTGATACGGTTCAGTTGGATTCAGGCATGGAGATATGCATCGGTGATATTGTATTTATCCGTGTAAAAGACATATATAGCGATGTTGTGCTTTCTTCAGGAGAAAAATATACTGTTCGAAGGCCGCTCTCTGTTTGGGAGGCAATGCTTCCGGCAGAGGATTTTATTCGTATCAGCGATTCATGTATCGTAGGCTGCCGTTTTGTGTCTAAGATGGAGAAAAAAGGGGTTAGACTGGATAATTATACAGAACTGTTTTCGTTCAGCACCAGAAGAAGAAAAGACTGCGAAGAAAAATTCATGTACTACTGTAGAAAAATGGCGAGGTATGGCGGATGATTGCATTGATGGGGATATTGATTCGGTGTATTTTTTTGATATTCACTTACATAATGTTTCGATACATTTTAGGATATGAGATAAGAGAACATAGCAAGATAGTAATTGTTATTCTTATTTTTATCGCTGCTTTGTATTTACTAATTCCAGCGATCTTTCCTGATTGGTTTGATCTTATTACATTAATACCAATATTAATTTACGGTTTGCTTTTTTGTGTGTTCAGAGAATTAAAAATAGGACCCATACTGACATATAGTGCATTTAGAGTTTCTCTAAGCAATTTTTTAGGGGGAATCATTATTGCAGTATGGCGTTTAGATGAGAGTACGGCAGAAGGGTGGAATCAATCCACGCTTGTACGTAATATATTAATTCTCATTGTTTTCTGTATTATAGCGGTGATTTTGAGGAAGAAGCGGGTAGTAATCCATCAGATGCTTCTTCATATACCGCTTTGGGTCTATCTAATATTCACTGCCGTACTTGCTATTCCCACCACCAGTTACTTCAGCACATCAGAAAAGGATGTATTGAAAGTGGAAGGAATTATGACAATGATTGATGGCCTTTCAGGAATTGCTATGTCTGTTATAATGGTTCTCGGTGTGTATATGTATTTCCAGCGGAGCGAACTGCGAATGCAGACAGATTTGAAGGAACGATGCATTAAGGAGCAGACAGACCAGTATCATCTGCTTTATGAAAAGCAGCAAGAGTTGAGGCATTTTCGCCATGACAGCAGCGCCCACCTGAATATAATCGCATCTTTGGCGAAGGAGGCCGGCGATAATAGGGTGGCTGATTATGTATCAGAATTGATAGCGCGTGAAGAGGATACGAGGCATCTGGCAACGGGTAATATCATCGGGGATGCGATAGTTAATCAGTATTATTGCAAGGGCATCAAAGATGGCGTGGAAGTTCTGCTTATGGGGCAGTTTGCAGAGAATTTCAAAACTTCAGAAACGGATCTTTGTGTGATTCTTTCAAATGTAATTTCTAACGCTTATGAGGCGGCAGAAAAATGTGAAAAGAACCGAAAAATCATAATTACTTTCTCATCTTTTCGTGATACACAGTTCATTCGCATACAGAACCCTGCCATAGATATACCCGTTATCAAATCAGGGCTGATTAAAGCGGACTATACTACAAAAGAAGATAAGGTAAACCATGGACTGGGAATACGAAATATAATGGATGCGGCAGAGAGGATAGGTGGTCATATTCAGTGGCAGACAGAGAAGTTTGGTGAGCAGGATCTCATAATAACTGAGATAGAGATTCCGTTAGAGGAGGATAATATAAAAAATCAACACTTACATCAAAAATAGCACACTTACAACATTATACTTGAAAGCAAATTATAAAAGCTAGTATGATTAACTTGAATAAGTTATTACATACTAGTTTTTTTATGAGAGGTGATGTATGAAATGAAGAAGTTGATAAAAAAAATAATTGCAGTTATGCTGGTGTGCATAATGATTCCATCTACGGCCTTCGCAGAAGCTGTATGCGAAGGCGAAATTGAAAGTGAAGAAACAGCAGGAGAAGAAGTTGCAGAAATTCTAAGCTATGCCCTGAATAAATACATGAAAGATGACCCGGATATACAAATGAAGCAAGTCGGGCCTGGGATAGAGTACTGCAGAAAAGTCTATGAATTGGAAAACAATTGTCAATTTATTATGGAATTTGAAGATAGAGAGGAGGGTACAGAAAGTTTTATTGGCAACTGTAGGATACCGGTAGCATTGCATATGGCAGCAAATGGAGAAACCATGTGGAAAGACTATGGAAACCGTTACTTCACAGCGAAAGCAACTGTAACAACTGCCGCCGGAAGTGTTTACGTTATACTTGAGAATCATTACACCTTGAGTGAAAGTGGAATCGATGAACGTTATGGTGTTGCAAAAGGAGAGGGCTTTACTTCTGCGGAGAACAAGGTGAATGTAATCGTCTTGGATACAAATATCACTGATAGTTCTGCAAGAACAGTAGGTAAATCAGATGTTAATATTGAAGCGAATTATAAGATAAGTGCAACTATGCAAGACATTATGCCTTCTGAAAAAATAATTAATCTGTCAACTGCAGTTGGATATGTCGACCATAACTACAACACTAGACAGATTAAGGTGAAACACTCGTGGTCATTAAATTA
>CAMBUC010000262.1 GCA_945871045.1 uncultured bacterium | reverse complement strand
TGGTAACCTCCAGACGCCGGATCGCTGCATCTATCTCTTCTTTTTTCAAAAGGTCACTTAACGCATAACGCACCATCTGGCTGTCCAAGGCTTCGATCCGGTCGGCAAGCTGCTTATCCATATAAGGTATGATCATATCACCAGTCTCAACATCAAACAATCTGGCATCTTTTCGCTGCGCACCGTTCTTTTGTGAGGAAACTGCATCCGTATTTGTGCCAAAGGATGCATCATTATCAATTCCCTGCACACCGGTAACATTACCTTTCCCATCGGTTTTATAAAATAAATTTTTGCCATGCCGGTCCACCTGTCCACAAAGCATATCCAGCACCTGCAAATTCATCGTGTCACGAATAAAACCGGGCATAACTTTTTTCTCCTCAAGACGATCCTTGATCTGATCAAAGTCTGTACCTTCAGCCTGTTCCATTAGGTTTCCATGAACCGTCTGACCGGTTGCTTGATCCAAAATGTCCACTGTCTGTGATTTTGCAACGAGATCTCCCAGCCCCAGCAGTTCTGCCATACGGGAGGTCGCAACATTACGTCTGCTCATGTTCGCATTTCCACCCTCATCCACAATACCAAGGGGGGCCATCAGTTCCTCTACGTCAGCAACATGTTTCTTTGTATAATCAAGATAAAACTCATAAGCCTCTTTCGCTTCTTCTGAAAAATCGGGAAGCTCACTATTATTTTTGATTGTTAATAGTTGTTTTAAATCTTCTTTATCCTGTTTCGACAGTTTTGGGAATTGCTTAAAGGCCGCCTGAAGTGCCATGTGTTTCAATGGCTTCTCCTTACCGGCTCCGGCACTCACATCCAAACTGTCTTCCTTCTTAAAATACTTTGTGACAGTGCGATCTCCTTCCTGAGATTCGATCTTAAAGACCTCCGATGCCTGACCACCACTTGCTTTACCCAGTTGTGAAAAGTCATCCACCGTCAACTGCACACTTCTCGCCTTTTGGATCACCGACGTCCAGGTCTGTTTTGCCTGATCCTCAGGCGTCATGCCAATAAAATCAGAGATGGCTTTCTGGCAGCCAATCACATCTTTCGCTGCAAAATTTTGAATCTGAAGCACGATATTCCGACGATTCTTTCCACTTTGGGTCCGAGGATTGCGTGCGGTATACTCCTGACAGGCAGCCTGTAATGCCTGTAATGCAGCAGCTGCTTCTGAGAGTTTCCTCATATTATCCTTACGATCCCGGCTAAAGCCCTGCTCCATGGCCTTTTCCGTTTGTTCCAACGCAGCCTTAATCCTGTTATAGTATTTGGAATTCCAGCCAATGCCTCCTTTTTCGGAACTTGAAAGCACCAGCCTCCATTTCTGAAAATCTCGCGCAGGATCTCCATTTTGATGATTCGTCTGCGCCGCATCCTGGGTGGTCGTCTGCTGTGTTGTGGGAGCTGCGGCGGGCTGCTCTAAAATCTGCCTCCATGTCGCGTTTTTCTTCGCAAGTTCATTATCTCTGATCGCGATCCGCAGCGTGTTCATATCAGCTTTGCACATAAAAAGCAGCATCCTCGCATGTTTGCGGCACTCTCTTCCAACACCGGGAGAAGCAGCTGCGTGTGCCTTCGCATACTGCTCTGACACTGCGGCGAGCCAGCCATATGCTTCCTGCAGTTTCTCCCAGTTTTCTTTTTGATTCTTTTCCGTAATCGTCTCACCAAGCAACGTATTCAACTGCTCGAAGCGCGCAACTATATCCTTATATCCCGGATTGATCAGCCTGCCACCGGTCTCGACTTCCGCCTTCATCATGTCCAGAAAGTCTTGTCGCATAGAAGGTCCAGTGGGCTCGGTTGTCTGCGGCGGCTGTTGCTGCTCCTCATTAGACGTTTCTTCCTGCTGTTGCGTCCCTTCTGTATTTGTTTCCGCCTGGCTCTGCTGTGTTTCTTCAGTTTGCGTTTCCGTCTGGCTCTGCTGTATTTCCTGCACGACCGGTTCAGCCGGTACTGACTGTTGCTGCGTTTCTTCTGACTGACGTGTTTCTTCCGTTTGCTGAAGTTCCTGTACAACCGGTTTCGGCTGTTCCTCCTGCTGCTCGATGGATTTCGACGGTACAGGGGGCAGCGGCTTCTGGGCATACGGCTTCGGTGGCACAAGCGGCAGCGGCTTTTGGGCATACGGATTTGGTGGCACAGGCGGCAACGGCTTCTGAGCATACGGATTTGGTGGCACAGGCGGCAACGTTTTTTGTGCAGCCGGCTTCATTCTCGGCATCGGAAGCTGACCGGTAGTCCTACGAGGTTCCTGTTGCTGCTCGTTCTGTGGAAGCACATTTTCTCCCCTATCGATACGATTAATAGTAGTACGAGCAAATTCTTTAATTGTGCCTACCCGTATGTCTTTGGATTTTTTCTTGATCTGTTTATCGTTTAAATATGATTCAGCGAGGTTTTGAATTTCGACTAATTTAGCCTTAAGTGTATCCCCACCCTGACGAGAATCTTCCAAATTACCATATTCTTCAATAAGCGTGCCCAACCGCTTGTATTTTTCCGGAAGCACATCAAAATTCACTGCAAACTTCACTTTGAAAAATAGTCCATTTCCGGTTCCCGCGCCCCTTTGAACGGTCACATTCTGTGCAAGAACTGCCTGATTGATCGCTGGTTTTGCAGTTTTTATTCCCCCGACATCCGTCTGCGTGGCACCATCGTTTTGAACAACCTGCCGTCTGATCAGATTCGTCTCTCTGTCTTCCGCTTCTTCTTTTTCCTTTTCACGTTCCTCTTTCGTCTCTTCTTCGTTCTGTTGAATATTGTCCACAACGACCGGATCTTCTACTGCTTGATCTCCACCCATTATCTGTCCCTCCTATTACTTTGCGTATATCATATATTGTCCAATGCTGATGCACCTTTGCACAATCCATATTTGAAAAAAATTAATAGCAATCGTTCGGTTTTAGATCCACAAAATTCCCATAATAATTACGATTAGCCCTGTACTTTGTTGCATATAAAAGGATCTGCATT
>CAMBUC010000261.1 GCA_945871045.1 uncultured bacterium | reverse complement strand
TTATGATTCAGGGACGCTTACAACAATTAAGAGAGGCGATGAAAGAGGCGGATATCGACTGCTATATTATCCCTACTTCAGACTTCCACAACAGCGAGTATGTCAGTGAATTTTTTTGCGTGAGAAAATATTTCAGCGGTTTTTCCGGTTCTGCCGGAACCCTTGTGGTGTGGGCAGAGACAGCGGCCTTATTTACCGATGGCCGCTATTTCATTCAGGCGGCGGCAGAATTAGACGGAAGCGGGATCACACTGATGAAGATGGGAGAGCCCGGCGTGCCGAAACTGAAGGAATACGTGGAGCAGACTTTAAAGGACGGGCAGAACATCGGCTTTGACGGAAGAGTGGTGACCGCCGGTGACGGGGCAGAATATGAAAAGATCGCTAAGAAAAAGGGCGGACGCGTGATCTGTGATCTGGATCTGGCAGAACAGATCTGGACAGACCGCCCGGCACTTCCTGTCACTAAGGTGTATTTGCTGGAAGAAGGATATAGTGGCGAGTGCGCGGTAGATAAAATACAAAGATTGCGTGAAAAGATGGAACAGGAAGACGTGAATGTGCATATCCTCACCACTTTGGATGACATCGCATGGCTGTTTAACCTGCGTGCCAACGATGTGGAATGTTGTCCGGTTTTGCTGGCATACGCTGTGATCACAAAGGAAGAGGTGTGCCTTTTTGCAAATGCGTCAGGGTTTGGAGAAAAGGAACTGGAATATCTTCTGGAAAATGGCATCACATTAAAACCCTATGATTCTTTTTATGATCATGTGTCATCCTACTGCAAAGATTATGCAAATGCAAAAATCATGCTGGATGAAAACAGGATCAATTACCGGCTGAAAAAAGAGATCGGGGATCGGGTCATTTTGTTGGATAGAACGAATCCCACCACACACATGAAGGCAGTGAAGAATCCCGTGGAGCAGGAGAACCTCCGGAAGGCACATCTGATGGATGCGGTAGCGGTGACAAAATTCATGTACTGGCTGAAGACGAATGCCGGAAAGATTCCGATGACAGAGATCAGTGTGGAAAAAGAACTGGAAGGCCTGCGCCGGAAAAACGCTTCCTTTATCGAACCGAGTTTCCATACGATCAGCGCCTATGGAGCAAACGGAGCGATCGTTCACTACAGTGCCTCATTGGAAAACTGCGCAAAGATTGAGGGAAAAGGGATGCTTATGGTGGACAGCGGCGGTCATTATTATGAGGGAACCACAGACATTACGAGAACCTTTATCCTGGGAGAGATCACGGACCGGATGAAACAGGATTTTACACTGGTGGTGCGTGCAATGCTGCGTCTGAAAGACACACATTTTTTATATGGCTGCACCGGTGTGAATTTGGATCTGGCAGCCAGAGCGGTGTTTTGGGAAAAGGGACTGGACTACAAGCATGGAACCGGGCACGGCGTCGGCTACCTGTTAAACGTGCATGAGGGACCCAACAGTTTCCGTTATAAAGTCTCTGACAAGCCGGAAAACTGGGTATTTGAGGAAGGTATGGTGACGACCGATGAACCCGGCATCTACATCGAGGGCAGTCACGGTGTGCGTATCGAGAACGAACTGCTCTGCAGAAGGGGCGAGAAAAACGAGTGCGGACAGTTTATGTATTTTGAAAATCTGACTTATGTGCCCATCGATCTGGACGGCATTGATCCGTCAGCAATGGAACCGAAGGAGATCGCCTCACTCAACCGTTATCATCAGGAAGTGTATGAGAGACTGGCACCCTATTTTTCCGGGGACGAACTGGCATGGCTTGGGGAGGCAACGAGAAGCCTGTTACCGGAACGAGGCACGAGTGAACAGGAAAGCATTTCATAAAAAGCAATTATGGGACATAAAAAAAGATAGACGCAAAATCTTTGGTTGTAATATAATTAAGATCAAATAGGATCGGTACAACAGAGTCATTCAGGACAGATCTAATAAATATTTGTCAACAAAGGAAAGGAGACAGTAAATATGGGACTTTTAAAAGCAGCAGGAGGAGCGCTTGGCGGCACATTGGCAGATCAGTGGAAGGAGTTTTTCTATTGCGATGCACTTCCGAACGATGTATTGATGAGAAAAGGACAGAAGCGCGTCAGCGGCAGATCCTCCAACACAAAGGGAAACGATAACATCATTTCCAACGGATCCGGCATTGCTGTGGCTGACGGACAGTGTATGATCATCGTAGAGCAGGGAAAGGTCGTAGAACTTTGTGCAGAGCCGGGAGAATTTACATACGATGCATCCACAGAGCCCTCCATCTTTTCCGGATCACTCGGAGAGAGTATCGCACAGACATTCGCAACCATCGGAAAGCGCTTTACCTATGGCGGAGACACCGGCAAGGATCAGCGTGTGTACTATTTTAATACAAAAGAGATCATTGATAACAAATTCGGCACACCCAACCCGATCATATTTGAAGTAGTCAATAAGCGCATCGGAATCAGCAGAACCGTTCAGATCCGTTGCAATGGTGTGTATACCTATGTGATCTCAGATCCGTTAAAGTTCTACACAAAACTTTGCGGTAATGTGGCCGGAGATTTCACCAGAGACCAGATCGATGCACAGCTCAAAGCAGAGTTTATCGATGCTCTTCAGCCGGCACTTGGTGCACTGGCAGAGCAGGAACTTCGCCCTGCACAGATCCCGGCAAAAGCAAACGAATTAAAGGCTGCCATGAACGATGCCTTAAAGCAGGACTGGATTGAAAACCGTGGTATTTCTGTTGGTAAGATCGCACTCAACCCGATCACTTTGACAGAAGAAGACATGAAGAAGATCAATGAACTGGAGGATGCGGCAAATGTTGGATCTAATCCCTTTATGATGGCGGGAATGATGACCAATGCAACGGCAAGTGCAATGCAGGATGCGGCAAACAATTCAGCAGGAGCAATGACCGGTTTCATGGGCATGGGCATGGTCGGCGCAGGCGGTCAGGCCGGATTTGGCGCAGCACAGAACTTCTATCAGATGGGCATGCAGCAGCAACAGCAGATGAATCAGGCACAGGCGGCACC
>CAMBUC010000260.1 GCA_945871045.1 uncultured bacterium | reverse complement strand
CATTATTTTACCCGTTTTCACATAAAAAATGCTCCGTAAATCTCTTTACGAAGCACTTTTTGTGTATACTATTCACAATTATTATATTACTAATTTGTAACTTTTCACCTTATACAACACCCTGAGCTAACATAGCAGTAACTCGAGGCTTCAGTGTTTATGCGACTTTCAGGAATTTTTGTATATTATAAGTGTATTACATCTATTATTCATCTTCGTCCAACATTTTATTAATATTAAAAGGAGGTAATACTATACAATCTGTACTTGGCTGTGCAGTCAATAATGAAACTTCACTTCTTAAATATGGCATAAGGATAGCAACTGCATTTGTGTTTATCAAACTTTGCTTTTGTTTATCCTCTATTGGCGCCGATGCTTCAAAAGTAAAGAAACCTGATAAACTTATCAAGAAATCATACTCATCTTCCTTGAAGCCTTTCAAAATAAGCGTTACTTTGTATGAATCATCTTTTCCAGAACCTATTTGCACCTCAATCTCAAAAGATGGTTCTTTATCGTAAGCGATGAATAACACACCGCCTACCACATTTCTAAATTCAGTTAAAGCAGTAAACGACTACCGTTTACTTTCGATTCCTCTGTTACTTAAGTGGCAGGGGAATTCTATTTTCAGGAACATTAGATTCCACATCAATTAGTCCTGAACATTGTTCCTTTATAAATTCACTCCATGGCATCAGCTATTCTATACCTGCGGACGAATTCGTGTAATCCGGCATATACAGGAGTACCGTATAGAGGTATTGGAAAATATTCAGATTGTTTGCTTTTGCCGTCTCTACAATGCTGTACATCACCGCACTTGCACCGGCTCCGGCCTCTGATGTGTGGAACAGGAAAGCTTTCCGCCCAATCGCATAGCTTTTGGCCTTTCGCTCTGCACGGTTGTTCGAAATCTCACATCTGCCATCCAACAGATAATTCATCAGCGTGTCGTGATGATTTTGGGCATAGTTCACCGCTTTCCCAAGCTTGCTTCCGCCAGTTGGATGAATGGTATCCAGCCAGTTCCAGAACTGATCCCATACAGGCTGCTCCAAAACTGCTCTTTGCTGTTTTCGTTCTTCGGGATCCAGCTCTTTCAGTGTACGTTCCAGATAGAAAAGTTTGTTGCAGTACAGAAGTCCGATTTCTGCCGGAAACAGCTGCTTTGCTTCATCTTCATCCGGAAGATCGATATCCTCGATCGCCACATCGGAGTTGATATCCAAAAGCTTCAGTTTTTTACGTCTGGACGCCGGAACGGCCTCGAAGAACTTCCGTCTTGCATGTGCAAGACAGCATACCAGTATGACATCTTCCAGCTTGTTATAACCCTGGTATCCGTCACACTGTACCAGTCCATGAAATCCCTCCAGAAAGTTCTGTGCACAGGACCCTTTTCGGCTTGGCTGATAATCATAAAGGATGATTGGCGCGAGCGCATCATTACCGGTTGTATACAACCACATATAGGATATCTGCTCCGCAGTGCGTCCTTTCTCGCGCAAAACCTGACATGTTGTCTCGTCTGCATGCACCAGATCACGCTTTAAAAGTTCTCCATGCAGCCGGTCATAGATCGGATAGAAATAGTTCTCAGCAACATAAATGATCCAGTTCGCCATGGTTTCCCTGGGCAGTGTAAATCCCATCTGCTGCATCAGAAACTCCTGCCGGTAATAAGGCATTGCCAGTCCGATCTTTTCCATTGCAACATATGCGACTATGGATGGAGAGGCCGGGCTGTGCGGGATTAAAGCGGTAGGCGTTTTGGATTCTGCGAATGTTCCATCTCCATCTTTTTTGCATTCCGGACACTGCCATTTTTCCTGGTAATAATGAATCCGTTCCACCTTCGCAGGGGTGATCCGGAGTTCTTCCCGTACAAAAGTTTCGGTTACATACTCCATCAGGGAATTGCAGTAGGGACAGTGCCTGTCTTCTTCCGACAGAGGGATTACCTCTTTGCGGATCGGAAGATTTCCATACTGGTCTTCACGTGTAGCCTTTGCTTTACGTGTTGTTCTTTTATGACTTTTTACAGTTATTGTCACTGTTTCTTCTGATTTTTCATCTTCGGTTTTTCCATCCTGTTTTGTTTTCTCGCTGCTCGTACCGAAGAGTTTTCGCTGGAATTCATTGAGTGTTTCCTGAAGACCGGCAATCGTTTCTTTCAGGTCTTTGATCGTTTCTTTCAGATCAGTGATCATTTCATCTTTTTCATTTAACCGTTCAGAAAGCATCTGGATCATAAGATCTTTCTGCTCCAGCTGGCTGCGGAAAAGTATGTTCTGTCCCTTTGGATCCACCGTGAATTCCTCCCTCTCTTAAGATACATTCATTGTACTAAAAGGGCGGAAATATCGCAAATACCCGTCAAAAACAGACTGGCATTATGACGAATCAAAGGTATCCTTTTTTCTTCAAAAAACAGTCGCTTTTGGCGTTTTTCTGTGAAGTTATGCACATCATTATGAAGCTGTGCATAACTATCCCCGGACAACTTTCCCCATGATTTCACATCTGTGGATATCTTCCAGCGAGAAGCAGTTTTGGCTTTAGAAAAGTTTTTCAAAATCTACATATTGCACAAATCAAAAATCTTTGCCTTTTACCGGCTGTATTGCTTTCGGCTGGTCAATGGAAAGCCCTTCCATCAGCCAGCGGAATTCCTGCCTGGTCAAAGGTCTGACTTCGGAAGCGTTGCGGGGCCACTGGAACTTTCCGTTATCCAGGCGCTTCTGTAAAAGCACAAATCCATCCCGGTCGAAGTAGAGCGCTTTCATTGTATTTTTTTTACGTCCACAGAACAGAAAGACTGCATTGGAGAAGGGATCCATCTGGAAGTTATCCCGTATGATTGCCATGAGGCCTTCAAATGACTTTCTCATATCTGTTCGGCCACAGACCAAGTAGATTTTCTGTACTCTGGACAGATCACCGATCAAAGTTCCCGCAGAGCGGATATGGTATGATAGATCACGTCTCTGCAGGCATTATTATTGATTGAAACCTTACAACCGTTAACCATGATCGTTAGTGCCTCG
>CAMBUC010000259.1 GCA_945871045.1 uncultured bacterium | reverse complement strand
AATCCTACATGGATATTATCCGGCACGAGGTGGCCTATCCGCTGCTGGTGCCGGTGATTTATAGACCGGGAGCCAAAAGACCATTTGGCCACTCTCGAATCAGCAGGGCGTGCATGTCACTGATGAGCTCTGCAATACGTACAGTGAAGCGCTCGGAGATTTCTGCCGAGTTCTTTTCATATCCGCAGAAATGGGTAACAGGACTTTCAGAGGATAACGAGATTACGGATAAGTGGAGAGCCAGCATGGCTACGCTGATTGCAATCACCAAGGACGAGGACGGAGACAAGCCAACCTTCGGTCAGTTCATGCAGCAGGCCATGACGCCGCACACGGATCACCTCAAGATGTTCGCCTCCATGTTCGCCGGAGAGACCGGGCTTACCCTGGATGACCTGGGATTTCCTACGGCGAACCCATCCAGTGCCGATGCCATCAAGGCGGCTCACGATTCACTGAGACTGACTGCAAGAGCAGCACAGCGTTCCTTCGGTGTAGGATTCCGGAATGCGGGATTTCTGGCAGTACAACTTCGAGATCAGTCGTTGTATATGCGAGATGTTGCATGTGAAGCCATTCCATCCTGGGAGCCGATATTCGAACCGGATGCATCTATGCTCAGCGCCATCGGAGATGGAGTGTTGAAACTAAACCAGAGCGTAGAAGGCTACATCGACGAGGAAACTCTCGGAGACTTAACCGGAATTCGAAAGATGGGAGAAAGCAATGGATAATAGGCCGGAAAAACAGAATGTAATAACCGGACCACCGATAAAAAACTTCTTCATTTCCGAAGCAACGGGTAATTCGAAGACGACTGCCGAACTGCGTTCGAGAATAGGGCTGAAAGAATACATTATTCGACAATCAAATGGACACTGTTGCGATTGGTGCCAACGCTTAGTCGGAGTATATGTGTATGGAGAAGAACCACAGGATGTGTATCGAAGGCATGACAACTGCACGTGTGTTGTTCTTCACAAAAGCCAAAGAGGATATAGGGATGTACACAATAGAACCCAGGATAGGATCTACAAGACAAAACGCGAGGCAATACAGGATAACATCCGCAGAAGAGAAGAACTTGTAAATAAGAAACATCATGATAAAATAGAAAAAAGGAGGAAAGAAGAGGATTATATAGCCGGAGAAAAGGCGGCCATAAGAAGGCTTCGAAAGATATATGATTCAGGAGAATTCAAAGATGAATTTCAAAAGGAACGTATTCGAAGAATTATATCTGGAAAATGGAGCCTGAAACAAAGAAAACAGAAATATTTGCAACATTGCGAGGACACACCTCAGTATATAAGTGCTACGAAAGAGCGGAAAACGGAGCAGAGTTATTTGACAATTTCAGATGAAGAAGCACAGGCTTTGATATTGAAGTATGCTGGAACGGGAGTGTCAAGTGATAAAACAAATGGAGAAGTTACAAGCGAATTTGTTACGGTGGGAGAAGATATCGGCTTTTATTACGTAGGTGAAAAAGAGCATCCTACAAATAGAATTCAGATAACGTATTCCAACAAAGGCGTGCATATAATCCCAGTGAAGATAAGATGAAACTAAACTTATGGGCTACTGTTGTACAAAACGAGATTACAGCATATTTAAAAGATGGTTCAGTGTGTACAGGTTCTGCGATTGTCTGCAATGATATAGATGAGACTGAGCGAGGCGAACGACTTCTGTACATTGAGAACGATGATGGCTTATGGGCATACTATGAAAGTGAATTTGAAAGAATAGAATACGTTGACTGTGCAACCGGGGAAACGGTGGTAATGGTGGCCGATAATTCAGGAGAGAACAGCAAGAAGGAAACCGAAGTATCCAACAGCGAAAAAGACGATGTATCACCGAAACTGAAGATGAATCTAATGAATGAATTCTGGACATCCATAGTCAGAGACCCACAGCTTGAAGCATACTGGGAGAAAAAAGAAAATTTGGAACTAACGCAAGAAGAAGGTTGGAAATATATAGATAGGCTATCGGATTTTGCCGTAGATGCATTACAGAAAACACTCAATACAGAGACGTTACCGGATGGAATTTTGTACTGGAATATTGCACAGGCGGTGATTCCAGACTTTCTTCGTGAAGTAAGTGATATGATCTATGAGATTCAAGTGGCAACGTGGAAGAAAGAAGACTTGGAAATGGGCATCAATGCCGGATTCCAGCAAGCGCCATTCAACGAAGAAAAAATGCAGAGCATCATAAATATGATGGTGAATAACAGCATGAAGAATGCTGGTGTGGTAGATGATGAAGCGGAATAACCAGATGGGAAAGGAGGAATACCATGGCGAAGAATGATTACGATACGGTTCTGTATAAGTTGCTGATATACCTATATGCATGTCTTAAGCGCGAAATCGTTTTTGATGAAGATGTTTTTAACAGTGCGGTACGGCAATGTGCCGGCAATGAACAATATTTTGCAGAAATACTAGATATGGCACAGGCAGAGGGACTTATCACAGGAGTAGTTGTCACCAGGGCGTGGGGAAATGAGTTGATTATTTCATCCCCCACAGAGGATATGAAAATAACAGCGGCAGGAATCCATTACATCAAAGAAAACAGCCAGATGAAGAAGGTGCAGGAGACATTGAAGAATTCAGCAGACATAATGGCGAAGCTGATTGGGATATTGAAAGTATAATGCAGATTGCCTGCACAATAAGGAGAAAAAATAAAATGGCAAAAGATGATTATCATGTAATCGTATGCAAAATTTTAAAGTACTTGTACGCATGCCTGAAAACAGGCGAAGATGTGGATAGTGACAAGCTGATGGAAATCATCGGAGACCTCCCGGAACGGTATGCAGAATATATTATCAGAGCACTGCATGAAGAAGGATATGTAACAGGATCATATCCGGAGACGATGCGAGGGAAAGAAAAGCCTCAGTTAACATCCGCAACGATGATTACTCCGAAAGGGATTGAGTATATCGCAGATAACAAGTACATGATCAAAGTAAAAGACTATTTAGACAGACATTAAGAGACCGCCTTCGGGCGGTTTTTTCGTAGAAAAATTTACTGCAGAGGGGAAAACATGACAGAAAGAAAAGGCCGTCAGACTCCCACTCAGT
>CAMBUC010000258.1 GCA_945871045.1 uncultured bacterium | reverse complement strand
CCTCTCACGGCGGAAACACGGGTTCGATTCCCGTACGGACTGCTAAAGGATTTCCTGAAAAAGAATTTATGAAATCCCTTGCATTTCCCTGTTATAAGTGTTACACTAACAATAGTTGAATATTGTACCAGAAGTAAGAGTGGGTAAAAAACCCACTCTTCTTTGTTGCTGGGAATGTTTCGATACAGAGAAGGAAGGTGAAAACATGTCAAAAAGACAGGACTACGAAGCACAGACAGAAAAACTCATTTTGCCGATCTTGGAAAAGTATGGTTTTGAACTGTACGACATTGAATATGTCAAGGAAGGCAGCACAAACTATCTGAGGGCTTATATAGATAAGCCGGAAGGAATCGCAGTGAATGACTGTGAGACGGTTGCAAGAGAGATGAATCCGCTTCTGGATGAGATGGATTACATTGCGGAATCTTATGTTTTCGAAGTGAGTTCGCCGGGCTTGGGGCGCCCGCTGAAAAAAGATAAACACTTGGAAAAGAGCATTGGAGAAGTAGTTGAGATCCGTACCTTCCGTCCCATAAACCACGAAAAGCAATTTGAGGGAATTCTGAAAAGTTTTGATGCGAAGAACATCGTTATTGTGGATGAAGATGAAACAGAACTTACTTTTGCCAGAACAGATATTGCCTTGATTCGACTGGCATTTGATTTTTAGGAGGAAAAAGGAAAAATGAAGAATGAGTTATTAGAGGCACTTACTATTTTAGAGCAGGAGAAGAATATCAGCAAGGACACACTGATCGAAGCGATTGAAAATTCACTTGTGACTGCCTGCAAAAATCATTTTGGAAAGTCTGACAATGTAAAGGTTGACATGGATCCGGAGACTTGCGAATACCATGTTTATCAGGCAAAGACAGTTGTAGAAGAGGTCGTGGATCCGGTGATGGAAGTGAGCCTTGCAAAGGCAAAAATGATCGATTCCAAATATGAAGTGGGAGATACCGTTAATTTTGAGATCAAATCCCAGGAATTCGGCCGTATCGCAACACAGAATGCGAAAAATGTGATCCTTCAGAAGATTCGGGAAGAAGAGAGAAAAGTATTATTTAGCGAGTATTACAGCAAAGAAAAAGATATCGTAACCGGTATCGTTCAGCGGTATATCGGCAGGAACGTAAGTATCAACCTTGGCAAAGTAGATGCGATCTTAACTGAGAATGAGCAGGTTCGCGGTGAAGTTTTCCAGCCTACAGAGCGCATTAAACTTTACATCCTGGAAGTAAAATCTACTCCCAAGGGACCGAAGATCCTTGTTTCCAGAACACATCCGGAACTGGTAAAGCGTCTGTTTGAGTCAGAAGTTACAGAGGTGAAGGACGGTATCGTTGAGATCAAGGCGATCGCCCGCGAGGCAGGAAGCCGAACAAAGATCGCAGTTTACTCCAATGATCCCGATGTGGATGCAGTTGGTGCATGTGTCGGAATGAACGGTGCCAGAGTCAATGCTATTGTGAACGAACTTCGCGGTGAGAAGATCGATATCATCAACTGGAACGAAAATCCTGCAATGCTCATAGAGAATGCCCTCAGTCCTGCAAAAGTTATTTCAGTTATTGCAGATGCAGAGGAAAAGAGTGCAAAGGTAGTTGTACCTGATTACCAGTTGTCGCTGGCGATCGGTAAGGAAGGACAGAATGCACGTCTTGCAGCCCGTCTGACCGGATTCAAGATTGATATCAAATCTGAGACTCAGGCCCGTGAAGCAGGAGACTTCATGGATTATGAGAATGATTATGAAGACGAAGAGTATTATGAGGATGAAGAGTATTACGAAGATGGCGAGTACTATGAAGATGGTGAGTACGCAGACGGTGAGTACGCAGATGGTGAGTACGCAGATGGTGCATATACCGAGGACGGCACCTATGAGGATGGCGAGTATGCGCAGACTTCAGATGCCGAGCAGGTAGAAGGTGAATATGCCGATGAGTATGCCGACGAAAAATAAAAAAATCCCCCTGAGACAATGCGTAGGCTGTGGACAGATGAATGAAAAGCGTTTGATGTATCGTGTGATCCGAACCCCGGAAGGTGACTTCTCACTGGATAAGACCGGTCGGAAAAATGGACGGGGCGCTTATCTTTGTCCGAATGAAGAGTGTCTTTCAAAGGCCATTCGATCAAGAGGATTGGAACGTTCCTTCAAGATGCAGATACCGAAAGAGGTCTATGAAACGCTTGAGGAGGAGATGAAAAACAGCCATGCAGAATAAAGAAGTAAAAATGAAACCGGACAAAGTATTGTCCATGCTTGGAATAACTGCGAAAGCGGGAAAAGTTGTAAGTGGAGAGTTTGCAACAGAGAATGCGGTGAAATCAGGAAAAGCATTTCTTGTGGTGACTGCATCTGATGCATCTGAAAATACGAAAAAAAAATTTCGCGATATGACCGATTTCTATCATGTACCATTTTATTTATATGGCACAAAAGATTCACTTGGTGGATGTATTGGAAAGGATTATCGTTCGTCCCTTGCAGTGACAGAGGAAAAACTGGCTGAAGCAGTAATGAACAAAATAAAACAGGTGGAAGCCTGAAAGGTTTCTGCCGATAGCATATGATGCTGTCTGAAAAAGACAGTTTAACACGGAGGTAGTTAGGTTTATGTCAAAACGAGTATATGAGCTTGCAAAGGAGATCGGGGTCGACAATACATCGCTGATGAAGTTCTTGAGCAGCAAAAATGTTGATATTAAGAGCCACATGAGTACATTGGATGACAGTACGATCGCAATGGTAAAAAGTGATTTTAAGAGACCTGCGGGAAAACCGGCAGTTGCAAAGGCAGAGGAAAAGACTTCTGAGGATGCAGATAAGGTAGTGGAACGTCCGAAGAAGAAAGCGAGTATTACCGCTGTATTCAATCCGCAGAACAGTAAAAATATGAAGGATCGCAAACCGCCGCAGAAGCGTCCGGCAAGACCTGCAGGTGAGCGTCCGGCAAGACCTGCTGGAGAGCGTCCGGCAAGACCTGCTGGTGAACGCCCGGTAAGACCTGCTGGAGAGCGTCCGGTAAGACCTGCTGGTGAACGCCCGGTAAGACCTGCTGGAGAGCGTCCGGTAAGACCTGCTGGTGAACGCCCGGTAAGACCTGCTGGAGAGCGTCCGGTAAGACCT
>CAMBUC010000257.1 GCA_945871045.1 uncultured bacterium | reverse complement strand
TTTTGTCGCATTTTTACCTTTTCCTTCAAAACAACATTTTGAAAGGCCGGCCCTCATTTAACCTGTTAAATTCCTCCAGTACTTCCTGTATTTCATCCGATAAATGCGGTGGCAGATTTAACAGGACTTCGAAAAAAATATGGTCCTCATACGGAAATGTATGAAAGAAGTCCCTGATTGCTAAAGCAAGCATGGGACTTCTTGTATATCATTCTACGTAACATTCTTTTCATTGCACAGGATCAACGCCGTAAGCACAAGCATCACACCAAGCACACCACTGCTCGTTAACTTTTCATGAAACAGCATTGCTCCAAGCAGTGTTGCGGTCACCGGTTCGATAGACGCAATGATCGATGCCTTTCCGTTTTCCACATATTGAAGACCTTTTGTGTAGGTCAGATATGTTGCAACGGTAGACAAAAGTGCGAATGCCAGACAAAAGACCAAATTGCCCGGATGATTCACCGCTATCTGAACAACCTTTCCCATATCTGTTAAAAAGCAGGATGCGATCCCTGCAAGTAAAAATGTATAGAACGTGATCGTAAGTGAGGAATAACCTTTTTCAAGTGCATAACGACCAAATATAGAATACAACGCATATCCCAAACCTGCACCTAGTCCAACAAGAATTCCTCCTACAGAGACAGAACTACTTTCTGATAAGATTCCCGTTACAAGTACACAGCCCAAAAAAGTCATTGCAAGTGCGATCAGTTTCCTTTTTGTCAGTTTTTCCTTAAATAAAAAGAACGATAATACGATTACGATCGCCGGTGCCGTGTACAAAAGAATCGCAGCCACAGAAAGCGAAGTCATCGTAATCGCCTGAAAATAACAAAAGTTAAAAAAGACAATACTACAGATACCGGTTCCAACAAAACACCATAAATCCTTCCAATGGATTACAAACAATTTTCGATCAAACACAAGCAGAAACACGCACATGCACACAGTTGTTACTGCCGCACGAAGTCCCACGATCTCCATAGATGCCAGACCCTGACCATTTAAGGTCCGCACAAAGAGTCCCATGCTTCCCCATAATATTCCTGCAATCAGGATCAAAAATGGTGCAAACTTCTTCATAAAACTACCCTTTCCCATCTTTGTCAGTTTAGATGCCGCTCCTATACTACCATGCATGTACTATAAAAACAATAACTAAACAGTCTAAGAAAGCATGAACAATTATGCATCTTGATCAATGGAAATCCCGGATAAAATATGTCCGTAAAATGATCGATCGTCATCGCAATGATTGCAATGACTTTCAGCGCATTGGCATTTAGTCGAATCTTTTCTTTCATATCAAACTCCCCATTTTCGTATTGTTATTCCGTGATCTGATACCCCGCCCTGTTTAATACATCCATCGCTTTATCGAAATCCACTTTCTTGGTCAGTATATAATCCGTATTGAAGGTTGATATTGCAAAAATACCAATCTCGTTCTCTGCCAAAACACTTGAGATCTTTGATAATACTCCGATCAAGGAAAAATCCAAAACACCCTGAATACGAAAAGCCTTCCAGCCGTCATCCCGGTCTGTCACATTACCGGGGACATCACTTGTCAGGCATACCAATGACTTTTCCTCATCCGTTTTTCCAACAAAGCAATACTCTGCGTCCAAATTGACGAGGGAATAATCCTCAACCTTACAAACACTAAAATCATATGCAATCTTTTTTATTTCCATTTACATTCTCGCCTTCCTCTGAGCAAGTTCTTCGTATTGCTCCCTTTCTACATACCCAAGTGCACGATTGAGATTCAGACTCTCTATGATAATTTCTGGAAAATCAGTCCAACCCGTATTCTCTGCATATAGGTTCTGCTTTCCCCGATACGCAAACCCAAGTTTTTCATACATATGCCGGGCCGGAATATTTGATGCCAGTGTATCCAGACGGATCGCTTTCTTTCCATTTTCCATTGCCAGCGAAACGATCGCTTCCATCATCTTTTTTGACACACCTTTTCCCTGATAATCAGGAGTTACTGTGAGTAGATGTAAGGAAGCCACCTCATCATCGTTCAGATTCTGATTCCAAAGAATTTCCTGATAATCCGCACCCTGATACATTGTGATCGCAGCCATACCTGCAATGTTCTTCCCATCCATATACAGATACATTTCCCGTCTGTCAATATAAGACTGAAGCATTGTATCCGTCGGATGCTGTCCGTAAATCCAACGGGCATGAATTTTCATATCTTTTGTATGCTCAATAACCTCTATATATTTCTCTCTTGCCAAGGCAAGATCGTCAGCCAATATCAATTGCATGTTACCGCTTCTCCAGCATTGCCACGCCTGCGCTGGCAAGACCGATACCAAGCAGAGTAATGGCGGTCTGCTCATCCAGACTTCTTTTCCATCTCTTTTTCCTCCTTCGATGAATCCATCTTTGTTATTTTTTGGAACTGTTCAGTACCTTCACAGTTCCGGTTACTACTGATATTCTACCTGTGGATCCATCCTGCGTATAGGCATCTTTTTCAACGATATGTGTCATTTTTTTAGATTTTCTGCACTTACTGTCGCCAAAATAGCCATCCTCTACTTCCACAAGATCTTCTCTGCACGTCTGCTTTGCAGACATCTTCAATAAAAAGAATGCGCTTTGCGCATACTTGCGGAGCATTTTTGTTTCATGGGAAATTCGGAGGAATTTCCTGTGAAACAAAACAAGGGGGCATAAAAGCCCCCGCACATTCTATTCCTTCCAATAATTAATCGTTTCCTGTAGAGTGGTATCAATACCAAACAACTGCGATACTTCCGGGCCTTTCTTTTCGTTATCACAAAGACCTCTTATCGCATCCGTTATCGTTTTAACAATTTGGGTCGCCTTATTTGCACCATATTGTTGAGAAATGGCCCGTTTCAGTTCTCGCAACTTGTCAGCCGCATCGGGAGTTTATTTTCTCTTTTTCAAACATGTACCCCCAATTCCTTTTCTAAATCATCCGCATCAATCCAGCCTTCCACCTCGGCCCTTTCCTCTGCACGTTTTAAGTCAAGCATGAGCATTGCAATTGCCTGTTCTCTTAATGCCGCTTTGCTGTTCTTTGTCACAATAAAAGGTAACCCTTCTACATTAAGCGACTGCTGGATAAATGTATTAAAAGCATCTGTTAATGTCATGCCGGTTTTT
>CAMBUC010000256.1 GCA_945871045.1 uncultured bacterium | reverse complement strand
TCGGAACCGGTGATATGTCAGAACTTGCACTTGGCTGGGCGACCTATAATGGGGACCACATGTCTATGTATGGTGTGAACTGTTCTGTACCAAAGACTCTGGTGCGCCATTTGGTGCGTTATTATGCGGATACTTGTGGCGATGGGCGTTTGTCAGAGGTTTTATATGATGTGTTAGATACACCCGTCAGTCCGGAACTATTGCCTCCTGAGGATGGAAAAATTTCCCAGAAGACGGAGGATCTGGTGGGGCCTTATGAATTGCACGATTTCTTTTTGTATCAGGTACTCCGTTTCGGTTTTTCACCTGCGAAGGTATATCGTCTTGCAAAACGCGCCTTTACCGGCAGTTATGATGAGGAAACGATCCTGAAATGGCTGAAGAAGTTTTATTGGAGATTTTTTTCACAGCAGTTTAAACGTTCCTGTGTGCCGGACGGACCGAAGGTCGGAACGATCGCGCTTTCCCCCCGGGGGGATCTGCGCATGCCAAGCGATGCTTCTGTGAATGTGTGGATCAAGGAGTTGGAAAACATGTGATCTGATCCATAGGGGATGAGATAATTGACGTAGAGAGGTTTTGAAATATGAAGATTGAGTGGAAAAATTGTTTCCGTCTTGGACTGACGGTGTTTTTAACATTTTTGGCAATCCATTATTGGAGTAGTCTGACCGGAGTCGTGAAGATTTTATTAGGCGCTGCCAGTTCCCTGCTCTTAGGCTGTATCATCGCATATGTACTGAACATTTTAATGAGTTTTTATGAAAAATATTTTTTTTCAAAGAGTAAAAATAAAGTGGTGTTAAAAAGTAAAAGAGTCATCTGTCTTGTTGCTGCTTTACTGACGTTGATCGCATTGGTGGCGTTTGTGATCGGATTGGTGGTGCCGGAACTGACAGGCTGTGTAAAACTGCTGGTAGCAGAAATTCCGGATACTTTGAAGGCAGGAGCAAAGTGGCTGGAAGACAGCGGCGTATTTGAGTCATCGATCTTAAACGATTATATCGGTACGCTGGCATCCATCAACTGGCAGGAAAAGATGGCAGAGGTGATCCGTATGCTGGTGGCAGGCGTCGGCGGCGTTACGCAGGCAGCAGTAGGAGCGGTATCTGCGACCATTTCCGGCGTGACCCGGTTTGTGATCGGACTCATCTTTGCAATTTATATTTTACTGGGAAAAGAGACATTAGGCAGACAGATCCGCAAAGTGATGGATCATTATCTGAAGCCCACATGGACGAAGAAGATCCGGTATGTGGTCGATGTCTTCCATGGGTCCTTCCATAATTTCATTGTGGGACAGTGTATAGAGGCAGTTGTTCTGGGTGGCCTTTGTATGTTGGGAATGATGATCCTGAGATTCCCTTATGCGGTAATGATCGGTACGCTGATCGGATTTACCGCATTGATCCCTGTGGCAGGTGCCTATATTGGTGCAGGTGTCGGCGCCTTTATGATCCTGACCGTATCGCCGGTGAAAGCAGTGTTATTCCTTGTCTTTATTGTGGTGTTGCAGCAGTTAGAGGGAAATCTGATCTATCCGAAGGTCGTGGGCAGTTCGATCGGTTTGCCGGGTATCTGGGTGTTGGCAGCAGTGACGGTAGGCGGTGGTGTCATGGGTATTTCGGGAATGCTTCTTGGAGTGCCGACAGTGGCAGCCGTTTATCAGTTAGTGAAGCAGGATCTGAACAGAAAACCGGAAACCGTGCTGCCGGAGGATACAGACAAAAAAGAGAAGGACAGTTAGGAGATACAAAAGATGGAAAGACTGGCGGAGATCTGCTGTGGCAGTTATGAGGATGCTTTGGCTGCGTATCATGGCGGTGCGAAACGGATTGAATTAAACAGTGCCTTATATTTGGGCGGACTGACACCGTCTGTAGGCACGTTGCTTTTGACCAAGGAACATACAGACTTAAAAGTGATCACGATGGTCCGGCCGCGCGGCGCAGGGTTCTGTTATAGCGAGGGTGATTTTGAAACGATGAAAACAGATGCACGCCTCATGATGAAAAATGGAGCAGATGGCATTGCTTTTGGCTGTCTGGATGAACAGGGAAACATCGATGTAAGGCAGACCCGGGAAATGCTCGATATCGTCAAGGAATATAAAGGGGAAGCAGTTTTTCACCGTGCCTTTGACTGTGTAAAGGATCCTTATAAATCGATGGAACAATTGATCGAAATGGGTGTGGACCGGGTGCTCACCAGCGGCCTGCAGGAAAAGGCGATGGAAGGGATAGACCTCATCGCCGATCTTCAAAAGAAATACGGAGATCAGATCGAAATCCTTGCAGGAAGCGGTATGAATGCATCAAATGCAAAGGAACTGATGGACCGAACCGGCATTTGTCAGATTCACAGTTCCTGTAAAGGATGGGCACAAGATCCAACGACAACGGGGGAACGTGTTACTTATTCCTATGCAGGAAACTCTCATGTGAATGATTATGAGATTGTAGATGAAAGACTGGTAAGAGAACTGGTAGAACGCATTGCTGATTCATATTTTTTTGGCGGCATACGAGAGCGGTATAAACAGCCCTAAAAGATAAAGAATGAGAGCGGTGAGCGTGCTGATATATTGCAGTTTACCGGGGATCTGATCCAGCAGATAAAATACGGGCGCGGATGCGACAGAGGCAAGCAGCGACCAGATGCGGCATACAGGCAGAATATGGCTCCAGTTGCGATTGTTGAAGTAGACACCCGGCATATTCATGTGGAAAATTCCGTCCACAAATACGTTGATGCGGTTTTCGTCATAGTAGGATGGCAGTCGTTCCGGTGCAAACAGCCAGAAATATGCGGCAAACATAACACCTAAGATTTGTAATGTGAGCAGACTGGAAAAAAGTGTGATGGCACTGCATCCGAGCCACATCATGAATAGAAATTCTACGACAGCGATGATTGTCATTGCCAGCCAGGCGGGCAGATTTTTTTTGTGAAAACGGCTACTTCGGACTGTGGGATTTTCTGAAAGGCTGATTGCCTTCTGTACGACTTGATCTGCGCGTTCTGCTGAGATTGTTTCTTCATTTTCTATTTCTTCGCCTTCCAGTAGTTCTGTTACCGTGACACCGAGCACTTGTGCTAAAGGCATGAGCACGGACACATCGGGCAGACTTAATCCCGTTTCCCTTAGTTAAAGATATTGTTGGGTATCTCAAGATGTGTCATTCGAT
>CAMBUC010000255.1 GCA_945871045.1 uncultured bacterium | reverse complement strand
GGAGTATTTGTATGATGATAATTATCTGAATGATATTAAGTATTTGCTGAATAAGAATTCGTTGATACAAGCAGGCATGACAATCCTTTATACATTGCAAGGCAATGAGACAATGACAATGGATGAGTATTCTGCTTGGAGTCAGCCGGTTGGAAAAAGTGTAGTTATGGGAGATGCTAAACTAGTGCCTGCTGTACCATCGACCGGAAACTTGAGCGAGAAAGAAACAGCAGAAACGCAAAAAATACTTGAAGACAGTGTGCTTCCGGTGATAAAACAACATCCAAATGTCAAGTTTTATATTTTCTTTTCGCCATACAGTATCGCGTACTGGGATTCATTATATCGAAGTGGTGAGGTGGAAAAACAGATTGAACGGGAATTCATTGCCGAAAGCGCACTATGTGAATTTGAGAATGTTGAGGTCTATAGTTTTTTTGAAGATATAGATTTGATCACTGACTTTGACAATTATTATGATGCCGGGCATTATGCAGCAAATGTGAATTCCTTGATTTTAAAAAGGATTAGCCAGAAAAAGGGATTGATTACAAAGGACAATGTGGGAACTCATATTGCTAAGATGAAAGAAGTGTTTGAAACATTTGATTATGATTCTCTATATGTGAATGCAGGACAGTAAGACAGGAAGAGTTTGAATGAAATATTTAATAATAACCAATAACTCCGGGGGCTTGTATCGTTTTCGGAAAGAATTGATGCAGAAATTAATAGATGATGGTCATGAAGTCTACGCAGTAACACCCTTTGATGAGTTCGTAGAAGAGTTGAGGGCGATAGGTGTACACTTGTTGGAGCAGGAGATGAATCGGCGCGGGAAAAATCCGTTTCAGGAGTTGCGCTTATTGAAGGATTATCGCAGTGTGATAAAGCGAGTAGCACCGGATATGATCATTACGTATACCATAAAGCCGGGAATTTACGGAGGCCTCTTGGCGCGATGGCTGAAGTTTCCCTATGCAGTGAACATAACCGGTCTTGGAACTGCCTTTGAGAATGAAGGGTTTCTGAGAACCTTGATAGTAAGCCTGTGGAAAATGGCCTTGCGTTCAGCGGGCTGTGTGTTCTTTGAAAATGAGGAGAATGCGAGCGTATTTTTGGATTTGGGAATTGTTTCAAAAGATAGGATTCATGTGCTGCATGGAGCAGGAGTAAACTTGCAGGACTTCTCTTTGGAACCATATCCGGCAGATTCGGATCCGCTCCGCTTTTTATTTATCGGTCGTGTGATGCGTGAAAAAGGGATTGATGAACTGCTTACTGCAATGGAAGACTTACACCGGAAATATCCCAACATTCTGTTGGATGTGGTGGGCTGGTGTGAAGAGGACTACGAGGCACGCTTAGAAGATCTTCAGCGGCAGGGAATCGTACACTTCCATGGTTTTCAGCGTGATGTAAAACCATATATCAGACAGTCACATGCATTTGTGCTTCCCTCATACCATGAAGGAATGGCAAATACCTTGCTTGAATCTGCAGCAATGGGAAGGCCGTTAATTACCAGTAACATCCACGGCTGCAAGGAAGCCGTACAGGACGGAAAAACCGGCTTCTTATGTGAAGCGCGTAATGCCCAGTCATTGATGCAGCAGATGGAACGGTTCATCAATCTGCCTTATGATCAAAAGCGTACGATGGGACAGGCCTCCCACGACTTTGTATCACAGCGTTTTGATAAGGCGAAGGTCGTCCAGGAAACAGTAGATATTTTATCGGGGACGTTTCTTTTGCCACGATCATAGCCCATTGCCACGAAGAGCGCCCTTTGGCACGATGACAATCAAGGTGAACCAATGAAAGCGAGGATGAATAAATGCAGGAATTTTCTAGGATACTGATTGAACGATACTGTATGACCCATGGAAATACAAAAAAGAGTCAGTTCTTATGGGATCTTGTTGATCTGTCCTACAGCATGGAATGTGAACCTGAAGAGTGGGAGGCATTACAACTCAAGCGCTATATAAATCAGGAAAGAAATCTGGAACTGAGAGAAGCGCTTGAAGACCTGTATGCGTTTTTGTTTGGATAAATATCAAGGTAAGTGGATTGTATGAAGGGTATTGTGGTACAATATAGGTAATAATTGTTTTGATAAGCTAACATATAGAAAGCATGTAAATGGTGTGGAGGGAAAGAATGAATCGGTGGACATTGCATGTTACAGATTTTGGTAAGATAGGAAGTGCAGACGTTGAAGTTGCACCCATGACATTATTTGTTGGTGATAATAATAGTGGAAAAAGTTATATGATGACTTTGATATATGGGTTACTAAATATCCGCTTTTTCTTTGACCAGTATCACTTTCCGGTGGAATCTGAAAACTATAGAGCGTGCTGCAAAATTGTTGCAGATATGGCGAAGCAAGCCCGAAATCAAACGGTTGAAGTTACGTTAAACTATGAACAGTGGTTGCCATTTGAAAAATTGATAAATGAAATTTTATGTAAAGATAAAGCCTATTTTCTGCGCAGATTATTCAACAGAGATATGCTTATTGGTGATTTGACTATTTCTTTTCCGAAGGAGATGAATTTGGCACTTTGTGTAGAACGGTTTGTTGAAGAAAGTGGGAAAGAACTCGATATTTTTATATCTGGAAAATCAAATAAATCGAGCAACTTTTCGGGTTATGCAATTAATCAAAACGAATTAAATATGGGCGGAACTGGATACCCATTTTTGATTTCATATATCATGCAGTATATGATACAAGGGGATATGATGGCCGATGGCAGAACAACGAAATTGTATTTACCTACTGCAAGAACCGGTTTCCTGCTCACTTATAAAACATTGGTTGGCAGTGCCGTTCGTGAAAAATTCTCTATCGAAGAGACAGATAAGAATTTATTAACAAAGCCCAATAGTGATTTTTTAACAGAACTGAGTAGCATGGATCTAACTGATGAAAAAAATAGATTTTCCGAAGTGGTGGATTTCATAGAAAAGAACATGATTTGCGGACATATTAGTGCTGCGAATCTGCCTGCCCAGGAGTTTAGGTATATACCGGAGGGCTCTGAAAAGCAATTGCCTTTGTTTGTTACTTCTGCGGTAGTGACAGAGTTAACGCCGCTATTGCTAGCACTGAAGTATTCAAGCCTCAGTGCATTATTGATCGAAGAACCTGAAATATCTTTGCATCCCCAATTACAATGG
>CAMBUC010000254.1 GCA_945871045.1 uncultured bacterium | reverse complement strand
CTGCTTTGATAAATACATACGGGTGCTGTTGTCTGCAGAACAGTATCCGCCAGTGTAACGGTTCCATCTCCAATCGTGAGATTTCCTCTTGAAAGATCTGCATAAAGTTTCAGATCACTTTGAGATACGGACGCTTCCTCTGTCACCTCAAAGGTACCTGAAAATCCTAATGCATCCGAACCGATCAAAAGATCATAGGCGCCCTCTGCAACAAGAAAACGAACCTTTTGTGAAGAATCCGTTGTCATTGTGAATGACTGATCATTTAATTGAAAGGATTGTTCTCCTGCATGTTCGAAAGTGATCGTTAAGGGGATCAATTTTTTATCAGCTTCATTTTTCAGAACACCGTCACAGGTAAGAAAAGAAAATTGTGATGGTACTGTCTGAATATCCTCTATGCCTGCAAGCGTTAAACCAGCCGTATCATCCACATGAATTTCGCGGATAAAAACTGCATCCTGAGGAGAAATGGTAACATTTGCAGTTCCCCGAATGATCAATGACTGCATGGATGTCTGGTCTAAGACCAGATGATGGGTACCGCTCTCTATAATGACGGAAGAACTATCGGAAGTACCCTGAATCAGATATTCTCCCTGATATTCGGTAGTGTACTCTCCCTGGGCAAAGGTCGTTTCTGTTATGGTAAGATCACCCAGCGAAATATCGACCGTACCGCTTGGTAATAACTGGAAGTTGTTAAAATCCTCACTTTCTGAAACAAGGATTGTCCCCTGATAGGTTTTCGAACCCTTGATCGAGATATTTTCCATACCTGCTGCAAGATAGGTATATATATTACCTTCCTCATCCAGACAAACCCGTCGTGAGAGTTCATTGGCAGTCAATATTACCGTTTCATTTGCCATCGTATCAGAGGTTTTGAGCAAACAACCTGCACAGTCTTGAGATAATGTATTTCGAATCGCTGACGCTGTTGTAAAACCGCCTCCTCTGATAGCAGTCAGTTCTATCTGGATCACATTAGCGTAAATAGTTCCATTGATGGAACCGGCAGTAAAATTGCTATCGCCATATACGGATGCATTTGCAAAGGCATCCCATCGATTTCCTTTCTGGCCTGCTGCTGATGTTACTGTAAAATCACAGTAGTTCATGCGAAGCACACCGCCATTGCCGTCTGAAGGATGATTCACAGAATTGTAATCCCCACCTTTTGATCCATCTGTATATTGTATGTAACACTTATAATCACCGGCATTTCCTCCATTTACTGCGGTTTCGCATATGATCACAGAATGGTCTCCAACGATCGTGCCACCGGAGCCACCGGCTGTCCCGTAAATATTGTAACTGGTTCCCTCATCGGAAGATGATGTATCATAATGAGTCTGATTATGTCCGGATCCACCACTGGCAATATCTTTGGCTTTCAGATAAGAATTATAAACGGTTACAGTGACACCATCCAAGCCTGCCTGGCTGCCGTCATTGCTTTCCGAACAGAGGTTCGGCTGTGTTGCAACATTTCCGTTTACCGTCACCCGACTTTGATTACAAACGGTGACAGCGGATGAACTCTTTGTGTTTCCGGCAATGCAACTGAAATAGGCGCTTCCCATTCTTCCACTACCACCTACTCCGCCAATTGAAACATTTCCTTCAATTGTCACATGGCTTTTATTGATCAACACCTTACCGGAAGCGCCTCCATGGGAAGTAGTTGCAAACCAGTCTCCCATACTTTGTACGCCATTTCCACCGCAGGCAACATTTCCGCTAACATGGACATTGGACGAAAAGATGGAAACAAGCGGTGACGCATTACTTCCCGGTGTCGCATTCGGGATTGTGGCACTTCCGCCCCAATAGGCCGCATTTCGCCCGTCATACCCACATCCAAGATTGGTACAGTCCACATTACAATTTTCGATCGTAACCTGTGCGCCTGTGGCCGCATTTCCACCTGGGGGACAGACAATATTATTCACGGAAAGTTTACTGTCTTCTGCTTCACCCACCAGAAACACCTGGGTGTTACTTCCCCCCACAGCCTGAATGTTTCCTAACGTGTTTTCACCTCTAAGTATCAGACGTACAGTTTTTCCTTCTGCAATCGATATATCCGCCGAATTTTTTACGTGATCCAATACAACTGTACAACTGGCATTTATAATGATCGGCACATTGTAAGTCGTATCGGAGGTACCGCTGATTTTTGCGTTACTGTCCTCCGTACTTAAAGTGATGTTTGATTTACCATCCAGTGTGATTTCTGTATCAAAAACTATTTCTGCGGCATGTACCGGAAGAGAACTCTCTTTTGAGACAGTTATCTGTGAAAACACAAGGAACGCAGCTAATAAAGATACGACAAATTGTTTTTTTGAATGATGTTTTTTTCTCATACGTCTCCTTTCATTTCTGAAAAAAGCGTAAAATAAGAACTACAGAATAAAATTTTTTAAAAAGAAAAAGATGATGACTAGAATTATACGCATTGCATAACAAAAAAACAACTGTCAAAAGTGACTAAAAAAAGTGTACACTGTTCGTCACAGTGCACACTTTACAAGTCGCAAAACAAGATGTTTTTGTGCAACATTACTTTCTCTGGGCCAGTTCCTTTGTAATATCTTCCCACGTCACGCCGGTCTCTACCATCAGAGTCATTAAATAATAGAGCAGATCAGATATTTCATACTTGATATGTTCAGGATTCGGATTTTTAGCAGCGATAACGATCTCCGTTGCCTCCTCACCTAGTTTTTTTAACATTTCATCCAATCCTTTATCAAGCAGTTCGCTGATATAAGAACCCTTCTTCGGATTCGCCTTGCTGTTCATCAGTGAATGATAGGTATTTTCAAAAACCTTCAGGGGATTGTTGTCCACATATTGTTTTTTTACGATCTCATTAAAAAAACAAGTAGGATTGCCCGTATGGCATGCCACACCGACCTGAGAAACCTTGGCAAGGATCGTATCATAATCGCAGTCTGCAGTAAGTGATTTTACATACTGTAAATGTCCGGAAGTTAGTCCTTTCGTCCAAAGTTCCTTGCGGCTTCTGCTATAATAAGTCATTTTTCCGCAGGATAATGTCTTCTCATATGCTTCCTCATTCATATAAGCAAGCATAAGGACTTCTCCGGTCTGATAATCCTGAACGATACAGGGAACCATGCCCTCCGAATTTTTCTTTAACTGCGACCACTGCACCTGAGGCTTAAAGTT
>CAMBUC010000253.1 GCA_945871045.1 uncultured bacterium | reverse complement strand
TTTTTATGCCAGTCAAGATCATGGAAGAAAATGTGGCGAATATAGCGATAAAAAAATAGCGAAAACGCTATTGAAATTACAGAAATCAAACACCTGTGAGACGAGTTTCAAACATTGTTCTTAATAAACAGGGGCGCTTACAGAATCTGAATTGAGTTTTATGAAAAATCATGTGGAGAATGTTCGGGGTAAATTTACGAACTCAGGATAGCGTTGATTTCTGGGAAGAATAACAGATTGATAACAAAAAAGGAGAACTGATTTATGAGGTATATATGGATTGACGAATATTTACTCAGTAAGGCAGGGGTGACAAAAGATCTCCAGAAGGATTGGAATTGGATTCGTTATCAAATAGGTGGGAAAATGTTTGCAGCTGTTTGTTTGGGCGAGAATGATGAGCCATATTATATTACGCTGAAACTTGAACCGGCGGAAGGTGATTTTTTGCGTCAGCAGTACGAGGATATTATTCCCGGATATTATATGAATAAAACCCATTGGAATTCAATCAAACCAGATGGTGAAGTGCCGGATGATTTATTGAAGGATTTATTGGATAAATCGTATCAGCTTGTGCTTGGGGGATTTAGTAAAAAGAAGCAGGGGGAACTATTAGAAGGAGTTTGACCCGTAAATATCATAAGTTGTTGTGGATGGAATCGAAATACATAAGCCAGACAGTTTGGAAGAATACTCTGGTCGGTTTAAGCTAAGAATGCCTCGGAGTGTTTGCGTAAGAACTGAATAATTGCTATAACGAAGTGGTGACATAATGGCAGGTAATCTATATGGTTACTTGCTATTTCTATGTTATTGTAATTATAGTTGGTATTAGAATATATGTTGTCAGGCAGAAATGAGATTATCAGATTATATTTTTCTAAAAAGATTAGGTTGCTACGGAATGGAGTTAAAGGTATAGTAATCACAATGGAGAAAGATATATAGGTGAAAGGATACGGAATACATAATGTTATATTTGAATAGTTTCAAACTTAGCGAGAGAAAAGTAAATAATCCGAATATATATCCTTATAATATTTTTAGAGGTAAGTATATAGAGCCATTTGTTTTTACTCCGATAACAGTTTTTTATGGAAATAATGGTTCTGGTAAATCAACACTATTAAATATCATAGCAAATTGTTTAGAAATAAAAGGCAAAGAATATGCAACTAGTAATTCATACGGAATAGTGGATTATTGTGGCTCATTTTCTGCTGAATGTTCGTATAGTCTTGGAGAAGATGAGTTTGGCAAGGAAATTAGAAGGATACCAAAGAATAGTCGCTATATAAAAAGTGAAGACATTTTGTATGAAATAAAGAAAATACAGCAGAAGCAGGTATTATCAGATGGTATGGAATATGATTATGTGAAAAAAGGAATGTCTTTATCACAAGCGAAGAAATATTTGGCATCAAAGGAAGGCAGAAAGCAGGAAGAATATATTAAGTTTTCTCAGGAAAAATATTCTAATGGTGAGACCTCTCTTCAATATTTCGAGGAATATTTGCAACCAGATGCGTTATATTTATTGGATGAACCCGAGGTATCGCTTTCGCCAGCGAATCAGGTTCTTTTGGCGAAAGAGATTAATAAAATGGCGAGGTTGTTGCAATGTCAATTTATTATTGCAACACATTCACCTTTTATGCTTGGAACATTAAATGCAAAAATATATAATCTTGATACTAAAGAGTATGATGTGGAAAAATGGAGTGATTTGGCGAATGTACGGTATTTTTATAATTTTTTCAAACAACATGAAAGTGACTTTGAATAGAGATATGTAATTACAGGATGATGTTTAGGACAAGCACATGAGAGCGTGCTTGTGGCATACAAAAACGCAGTAGGAAACATAGATATCGAAGATGCGTTTGAAAAACTTTCAGCAGATGACACATGGGGAAAACATATGAAGTATGCATCCAATGCGATTGGCGAGTTAGGAAAGGTGTCCGTATTAAAGTTTATCTTTACTTCATTTCAAATTTTGCTATACTATTTATATAGCGTATGCTAAATGTCTTGGGAAAGGGGGAATTTTATAATGGACAAGAAAGCAATGTACAAGTTGAGTTATGGTCTGTTCGTGCTCACTGCAAAAGAAGGCGAGAAGGATAACGGCTGTATTATCAACACAGCGATTCAGGCTGCATCTACACCGAATCAGATAAGTATCTGCGTAAATAAGGAAAACTACACGCATGATATGGTAATGAGAACCGGTGCATTCACAGTATCTGTTATCAGCGAGAATGCTACATTTGATCTGTTCAAGCATTTTGGTTTTCAGACAGGTAGAGAAGTAGAGAAGTTTGCAGATTTTTCTAACTGCGCGAGAGGCGAGAACGGTATTTACTATGTGACAGAGTGAACGAATGCTTACATTTCTGTAAAGGTCGATCAGACAGTGGATCTTGGTTCGCATACGATGTTTATCGGTGAAATAACAGACATGGAGGTGTTGAGCGAGACTCCGTCTGCGACATATAGTTATTATATGGATCATATCAAACCGAAACCGCAGGCTGTCAAAACGACAGAAGACGGACAGACTGTCTGGAGATGTACTATTTGCGGATACGAGTATGTGGGGGAAGAACTGCCTGAAGATTTTATCTGTCCGCTTTGCAAGCATCCGGCATCTGACTTTGAGAAGGTAACTAAATAATAAGTAACAAAAGTAAATTTTAACGGGGGAAATATATTATGGATCGTTTAAAAGACAAAGTAATTATCGTAACAGGATCAACCAGTGGAATCGGAATCGGAATTGCAAAACTTTGTGCAAAGGAAGCAGCACAGGTGGTTGTTACCGGCCGTAATGTAGAGCGTGGACAGAAGGTTGTAGATGAGATCGCAGCAGAAGGCGGTAACGCATGGTTCCATGCATTTGATCTGACGGATAAAGAGTCTATGCATGCATTGGTCACTGATGTTGCAGAGAAGTTTGGACGCATTGATGTGTTGATCAACAATGCTGCCGGAATGGGTATGAAGGATGGCCGTGTAGACGAACTTAGTTTTGAAGAGTTCAATGCAGTGGTTACTACAGATTTAGGCGGAACATTTAATATGATCAAAGAGGTATTACCGTTCCTGATGAAGAATGAAAAGGGCGGCAATATTATCAATATCGGATCTATGGCCAGTGCCGGAGGAGATCTTGGAACGATCGCTTATGCTTGTGCAAAGGCCG
>CAMBUC010000252.1 GCA_945871045.1 uncultured bacterium | reverse complement strand
AGACGCCGGAATCGGTGATGCGCTTTCTACTGCTTTGTTTAACATGAATTTAGAGGATGGAAAATCTCTGATTGATTCACTGAATGGCACCGAGGCGATGTGGGTGCTTGCTGACGGAAGCAAAGTATATACCGATGGCTTTTCTGCTTATATAAAAAAATAATGATCGGATATGCATTCTGCCGGAGTCTTTTGTCGATGCAGCGCCAATCCTTCTCACACAACAAAAAGGTCCCACAAACACACATAAAGCGTGTGGTCTGTGAGACCTTTTATATTTTCAATAATTTTATTTATCTCTCCAAATGATTCTGCCCTTTGTCAGATCATAGGGTGACATTTCGATCGTTACCTTATCACCAGGTAAGATGCGGATAAAGTTCATGCGAAGTTTGCCACTGATGGTGGCAAGGATCTGATGACCGTTCTCCAGCTCTACCTTGAAAAATGCGTTCGGTAACTTCTCTACTACTACACCTTCTACCTCAATTACATCTGCTTTTGACATATTGATTCTCCTTTATTTTGATAGAAAATTTTTACTTTGCGTATTTGTTTTTCGTAACTATCTTGAATCGTCACGACTCTTCTACTAGCGACAGGATCTCCGGTCCGTCTTCCGTTACGAGAACTGTATTCTCATAGTGGGCGGACAAAGAGCCGTCTCTTGTCACAACTGTCCAGCCATCCGGCTTCCATTTTACATCATATGTTCCGGCGTTGATCATCGGCTCGATGGCAAGTGTCATTCCGGCCTTTAACTTCATGCCGCATTTTGCAATTCGATAGTTCGGAATCTCCGGTTCCTCATGCATATTCCGACCAATTCCATGACCGCACAGATCACGGACAATTCCATATCCAAAGGGACGGATATATGCATCGATCGCTTTTCCGATGTCATACAAATGACTTCCGGCTTTTACGGTATTCGCAGCTTTGAAAAAACTTTGACGAGTTCTGTCAATCAAAAGCGCAGCCTCTTCCGTAATGGGTCCGATTCCATGTGTACGAGCCGCATCGGACTGATATCCCTTGTAAATGAGTCCCATGTCCAGACTGACGATATCGCCCTCCTGAATAATTCGATATTTACTTGGGATCCCATGAACCACTTCATCATTCACGGATACACATACACTGGCAGGAAAACCATGATAATTCAAAAATGATGGTGTACAGCCATAACTGCGGATCAGTTCTTCTGCAAGATGATCGATATCCCAGGTGGTCATCCCTGCTTTCAGTTCTTTCCCCACCTCATTATGCACTCTGCCAAGAATCTGTCCGGCAATACGCATCAGTTCGATACCTTCCGCATTTTTTATTGTTACCGGCATGATCTTATGCTCCTAAGATATCCGTGATGGCTGTAAATACTGCTTCCATCGGCTGTGTGCCGTCTACAGATTTTAAGATACCCTGATTCTTATAGTAATCAATCAACGGCTGTGTCTTATCATGGTATACGGTCAGACGCTTCTGAACAGTTTCCGGCTTGTCATCCTCGCGAAGAACAAGATCGCTGCCGCAGTGATCGCACTTACCCTCTGTCTTGGGCGGCAGGGATACGATGTGATAGGTTGCTCCGCAATCTAAGCATGCACGTCTTCCTGACATACGATTTACGATATTCTCATCGGGTACATCCACATCGATGGCATAATCCATCTTCTGTCCGATCTTTGTGAGTGCAGCGTCAAGTGCTTCTGCCTGAGGAATGGTTCTGGGGAAACCATCCAATACAAAACCGTTCTTGCAGTCATCCTGCTGAATACGGTCCATCACAAGATCACAAGTGAGTTCATCCGGAACCAACAGTCCCTGATCCATATATTCTTTTGCTTTCTTTCCTAATTCTGTTCCATTTTTGATATTCGCACGGAAAATATCTCCGGTAGAGATGTGAGGAATTTCATACTTTCCAGCAATCTGCTTTGCCTGAGTTCCCTTTCCTGCTCCGGGTGCACCTAACATGATAATCTTCATCGCGAGTCCTCCTTATATACATTTATTTTTCCGCTAAACCACCTATGGAGATACACCATCGGCATATCTCCATAAAAAATTACTTATTTAATTACTTAAAAAACCTTTGTAATGACGTACAAGCATCTGTGATTCGATCTGCTTGATGGTCTCAACAACAACACCTACGATAATGATGATAGATGTTCCTGCGAAAGATACTGATGCATTAAATACTCCGTTAAAGAAGATCGGAATAAATGCACAGATTGATAAGCCGATCGCACCCACAAAGATAATATAACCTAAAATAGAATTCAGATAATCACTCGTAGGCTTTCCGGGTCTGATACCGGGAATAAAACCACCCTGCTTTTTCATGTTATCAGCAATCTCCAACGGATTGAAGGTGATTGATGTATAGAAATAAGCAAATGCAACGATCAAAACTAAGTAAATCACTAAACCGATTGTGTAAACCGGCTGTTTCGGATCACACCAATTCGACTGATTGAGCATCTTGATGATCTGAGATCCAAAGCCTGTTCCATTTCCTTTTCCAAGCATGCCTGCAACGATTACCGGGAACTGCATGATAGACTGGGCGAAGATGATCGGAATCACTCCGGCAGTATTCACCTTTAAAGGAATATTGCTGCTCTGTCCGCCTACCTGCTTGCGTCCCTGAATCTTACGGGAGTACTGTACAGGAATTCTGCGCTCTGCATTCTGAAGAATATCTACATATACAACAAGTGCAATGATGATGGCTACGATCACAACTGCAGCGAGCACTGCTCTTGCAACACTCTTGCCGGAGATGAACTGCTGCCATAACGTACCAAGGTCATTGGGAATACGTGAGATAATATTGATTACCAATACGATGGAAATACCATTTCCAACACCACGCTCCGTGATACGCTCACCGATCCACATAAGCACTGCAGATCCAGCAGTTAAGATAACTACGATCTGAATTACTGACCATGCATTGTAGTCATACAACCATCCCTGTCTTCCAAAGCTGATAGCAAGTGCTACAGACTGCATAATAGCAAGTCCCACTGTGACATAACGTGTGATGGCAGTCAATTTCTTACGACCATCCTCGCCGTCTTTATGCATCTCCTCTAACTGAGGGATAGCGATCGTCATCAACTGGATGATGATGGATGATGTGATGTACGGTGTGATATTCAATGCAAAGATTGACATATCGAGGAAAGAACCACCGGTTA
The DNA here is from genome assembly GCA_945871045.1 of uncultured bacterium. Taxonomy (GTDB): domain Bacteria; phylum Bacillota; class Clostridia; order Lachnospirales; family Lachnospiraceae; genus W0P33-017. The sequence goes on along the minus strand of CAMBUC010000252.1, from coordinate 17 downwards.
TCGCATCAAAGAAACTA
>CAMBUC010000251.1 GCA_945871045.1 uncultured bacterium | reverse complement strand
CGATGATTGACTTGAGTTTCCGTAAACTGCAATAAAAAAATAGATATGAAAGTTGTGTATATTCAACACAACAGGTTTAGAGTTTCGTGGATAAGGCAGCGGAAACTCAAGAAAATTGACGCTTGACAGTCTCCGGAAGGTTCGCTATAATGATAGACGTAAAATTTGAGTGGACTTTTCCGGATTCGGTCATCTTTTTGCCACACAGCTATCTTGTGATAGTCGTGTGGCTTTTTTTGTTGCCCGTATCTCGGAAGTGTTGGCAGAATGGAGGACTATATCAATATGGAAGAGGAGGGAAAGTATGCAGACCAACAATAAAATGGCGGTCGTTCCTATTAGAAAGCTCATCTGGCAAATGTCGATACCGCCGCTGATCTCCATGTTCATGCAATATTCCTATAATGTGATAGACAGTGCGTTTGTGGCGCAGTTGAGTGAGAATGCACTAACGGCTGTTTCTCTGTCGTTTCCCATTACAACACTTATGAATGCGGCGTCTATCTGGATCGGCGTCGGTGTGAATGTACTGATTGCAGGGTATCTTGGACAGAAAAAGCAGGATGATGCAAATACAACCGTCACACATGGATTGTTACTGGCCTTTGGAATTGGTGCTTTGCTCAATCTTCTGGCATTACTGATTATGAAACCCTATTTTCGGGCGTTTACCAGTAATGAAGAAATCTATCAGTTGAGCATTGCCTATTTGAGCGTGTGTTCGTTCATGCAAATTCCCAATATGGTGCATATCGCCATCCAGAAGATGATACAGGCCACCGGGAATATGGTTGCTCCCATGTGTTTTCAGATTGCGGGAGTGATTGTTAATTTTGTATTCGACCCACTCCTAATTTTTGGTATTGGTGTTTTTCCAGCTATGGGAATCCGTGGCGCTGCGGTGGCTACTGTTGCGGGCTATTTGTTATCTATGATTTTGGCATTTGCTTTGCTGCTGGGCAAAAAGCAGAAAGTGCAGGTAAAAATCAAAGGCTTTCATTTGCAAAAGCAGATGATCCGCCGTATTTTTGCCTTTGGCCTGCCATCTTTTATTATGAACGCCCTCAGTTCGTTTATGGTGACGTTCGTCAATCTGTTCCTGGTGGCGTATTCCGATACGGCGATTGCTTTCTTCGGCGCATACTTTAGGGTGCAGCAGTTGATCGTTATGACGGTAAACGGCTTGATCCAGGGCTGTTTGCCTGTCATGCGGTTTAACTACGGCGCAGGCAACAGCGAAAGGCTGCATTCCGCTTTCCGATACGGAACCGCTTTGGTCACTGGTATGATGATACTGGGGACATTGGCCGTCATCCTTTTTCCAGCACAGATTTTGGGATTGTTTACGGCGTCGGAAACCATGCGCTCCTTTGGGATATCCGCTATGCGGATTATGGCGGCAAGCTATCTGTTTTGCGGTCTCTCTACTATGATTTCTACCTATTTTCAGGCTACGGAAAAAGTAGGTTCCAGCATGGCAATCCAATTATGTAGGCAGATGCTTTTCCTTGTTCCCGCCTTATGGTGTCTGGACAAATTGTTCCATCTGAACGGAATCTGGCTTGCATTTCCGGTTGCTGAAACTGCCACTTTGCTCGTTGCTCTTGTGATGATGGCATGGCATCGCCGCAAAAATATCTCATAACGTGTTCCAGGGAGGAAAAATGATGAACGACACTTTCATGAAAGAGAAACCGGTATTACCGCTGATTTTATCCATGTCATTGCCTATGGTGTTATCCATGCTAGTTAATTCTCTCTATAACATTGTGGACAGTTTTTTCGTCGCGCAGATCAGCGAGGAGGCTATGACGGCATTATCGTTGGTTTTCCCGGTTCAAAATTTTATCAATGCTGCCGGAATTGGATTTGGCGTTGGGATCAATGCAGTGATCGCCTTCTATCTGGGCGCGGGGGATCACAGAAAAGCGGATCAGGCAGCCACGCAGGGACTTGTGCTCGCCGTGATTCATGGCGTTGTTATGACAGTCTGCTGTATTACGATCATGCCGGTTTTCCTGCGGATGTTCACTTCATCCGAAGCGGTCATTGAACTTAGCGTTCGCTATTCTGTCGTTGCGTTCGCCTTTACACTCATTGTTACCATCAGCATGGCGTTTGAGAAATTGTTCCAGGCAGTAGGAAACATGAAAACGACCATGATAAGCCTGATGTGCGGGTGCATCACAAACATTGTCTTAGATCCCGTTCTGATTTTTGGCTATGGCCCATTCCCGGAAATGGGAATCGAAGGCGCTGCGCTGGCGACCGGCATCGGACAGGCTCTGACGCTGACGATTTACCTTGTAGTCTATCTTGCGTGGCCAATTCGCGTGCATATCCGCAGGCAGTACATTCTCCCCAGCAAAAAGATGGTAATAAAGCTGTACTCCATTGGCATTCCCGCAACCCTGAATACCGCGCTTCCGTCTCTTTTGATTTCGGCGCTCAATGCGATTTTGGCGGCATATTCCGAAGTGTATATTTTGGTTTTGGGAATCTATTACAAATTGCAGACATTTGTCTATCTTCCAGCGAATGGCATTGTGCAGGGGATGCGCCCACTGATCGGCTATAACTACGGCGCGGGGGAACACCAACGGGTCAGCCAGATCTTTAAGATCGTTTTGTGCATGAATGGTATCATTATGGTGTTTGGGACAGTAATATGTCTGCTGATCCCCGGACAGTTGATGGGGCTGTTTACCCACACAGAAGCGACGATTCAGGCCGGGGAAACCGCTTTACGCATCATCGGGGCCGGGCTTATCGTCTCGGCGGTTTCTGTTACAGCTTCCGGCGCATTGGAGGGACTTGGGAAAGGAATTCCCTCCTTACTGATTTCCCTTTGCCGGTATGTAGTGGTCATCATCCCGGCTGCGTTTTTACTCAGCAGGTTTTTCGGAGCGGTTGGCGTCTGGAATGCGTTTTGGATCACAGAAGCGATTACTGCGATCATTTCCCTTGTCATTTACCGCAAGGCAATCACAGGCCCGTGACGGCGGCCCGAAAGCCATGAACACCGATCTTACTCCACCGCGCCGGATACAAAATAATAGAGTGACAGCACAGCGCGGCGAATCGAAATTTTCAGGAAGGATAAATCTACCGCTCGGTTGTGTAATTTGGGATGATGAGTATACCATTGATGAGCTGATTTTTAAGAATGGAGTGTATTATTACAACCAGAATAGCGAAGAATGGGAAGAGGATGACGAAAAGGCATGAGGATGAAGTTCATAGAGTG
>CAMBUC010000250.1 GCA_945871045.1 uncultured bacterium | reverse complement strand
CTGTGCAGTAAAGGGCGGAAAGTCAATCGATACATCCATGGGTCTTTCTCCTCTGGAAGGTCTGATTATGGGAACACGTTCCGGCGATCTAGATCCCTCTGTCATGGAGTTCATCTGCAAGAAAGAGAATCTGGACATGAACGGTATCATGGATGTATTAAATAAGAAGTCCGGTGTACTTGGTCTGTCCGGTGTATCTTCTGATTTCCGTGATCTTCAGGAAGGCGCAGAGAAGGGTGACGAGCGTTGCGAGATGGCAGTTGACGTATTCTGCTACCGTGTCGTAAAATATATCGGTGCTTATATCGCAGCTATGGGCGGTGTTGATGCGATCGCATTTACCGCAGGTCTTGGCGAGAACGATGAGATCGTTCGCCGTAAGGTTGTAAACCGTCTGGGCTACTTAGGAATCACATTAGATAATGAAGTAAATGATAACGGACGTGGAAAAGAGATCGCTATCTCTACTCCTGATTCAAAGATTCCTGTATGGATCGTTCCTACCAATGAGGAATTGGCAATCGCCCGCGAGACAGTTGCTTTATTAAAGTAATAGCAAAATAAGTAAAAAATATTATTGACAAACTTTTTCGCGATAGATATAATAGGGAAAGTGTGGATAGGAGACTGACCATGAAGTTAGATATTTCCGATGTATATTCCTTAGACAATAAGGAAATCACTAGAAAAGTCCATATAGAAATGGCAGAATTTCAATCCCGTCAGGGTAAATTTCCTATTCAGACAGGTGAACCATTCGATCTGACGATCGCCAATGAGGAAGGCAAGCGGCTGCGACTTTCGGGCGAAGGAGATGTGACGGTTCAGATTCCATGTGATCGTTGTCTGCAGGAGGTAGATGTTCCTTTTCATTTTGTGATCGAAAAGGAGATACCGATGGAACTTTCGTCTCAGGAGGCGGAGGATGACAATGACGAAGCGGCTGCTTTTATTGATGAGGAGCGCGTATTGGATACGGATCGCCTAGTCTTTCATGAGATTTTGGTGAACTGGCCGACAAAGGTTTTGTGCAAATCTGACTGCAAAGGGATTTGTCCAAAATGCGGCACAAATTTGAATTTAGCGACCTGCGACTGTGAGCAGGGAGAGTTAGATCCACGCATGGCACAGTTTCAGGATGTGTTTAATAAGTTTAAGGAGGTGTAACCGAATGTCAATCTGTCCCAAGAATAAGTCATCAAAAGGTAGACGTGATAGAAGAAGAGCAAACTGGAAAATGACTGCTCCTACCTTAGTAAAATGCAGCAAGTGCGGCGAACTTATGATGCCTCACAGAGTTTGCAAGAACTGTGGAACATACAATAAGAAAGAGATCATTCCTCAGGACTAATATGATGAAAAAAAGAGTCGCTTGCGACTCTTTTTTGTTGTGTAGAAAAGTTTTTTTTGTTGCTTTTTAGATAGAGTTATAGTATAGTCCTTTTAGACGCGCTGACCTTAGCGCATGAGGAGGAAACATATGTCAGAATTAGTTCATGTGGCGTTGGATGCCATGGGCGGAGACAATGCACCGGCGGAGATTGTAAAAGGTGCAGTTGATGCTGTAAAAGAACGCTCCGATATAAAAGTGACTCTGGTCGGTCAGGAAGAACTTGTGTCAAAAGAATTGGCACAATATGACTATCCGAAAGAGCAGATTGCCATCAGAAATGCCACTGAGACGATCGCTATGGCTGAACCGCCGGTAGTAGCGATCCGCAAGAAAAAGGATTCATCGATCGTCGTTGGCCTGAATATGGTAAAACATGAAGAAGCCGATGCATTTGTATCTGCCGGAAGCACAGGTGCTGTTCTGGCAGGCGGACAGCTGATCGTTGGCAGGATCCGTGGAATCGAACGTCCGCCGCTGGCTCCGCTGATCCCTACGGAAACGGGAGTTTCCCTGTTGATCGACTGCGGTGCGAATGTAGACGCCAGGGCTTCCCATCTGGTGCAGTTTGCCCAGCTGGGTTCGATTTATATGGAGCATGTGGTCGGCATTAAAAATCCGAGAGTTGCCATCGTAAATATCGGTGCAGAAGAGGAAAAGGGAAATGCACTGGTAAAAGAGACTTTTCCGCTTTTAAAGGAATGTCCGGGCATCAATTTTATCGGCAGTATCGAAGCACGGGAGATTCCCAGCGGCGCGGCAGATGTCATTGTTTGCGAAGCATTTGTGGGCAATGTGATCCTGAAGTTGTACGAAGGTCTTGCCGGGACTTTGATCAAAGTGATCAAGCAGGGACTGACCAGTACGGTGACGAGTACGATCGGGGCTGCGTTGGCAAAACCGGCCTTGAAGAAAACCTTAAAGAGTTTTGATGCAACGGCTTATGGCGGAGCGCCGCTGTTAGGATGTAAGGGTCTGGTCGTAAAGACCCATGGAAGTGCAAAAGCGATCGAAGTGAAAAACTCCATCATTCAGTGCATCACTTTTAAGCAGCAGAAGATCAATGAAAAGATCAAAGAGAATATCTTAGGATCAGACAGCAAAGACGAAAAGAAAGACTCTTAGATAGAATGATAAAATATAATAGAAAGGGAAGGAAAAGAAATGGAACTTGAAAAACTGAAAAGAATTATTGTAGAAGTATTAAACGTGGATGAGGATGAGATCTCAGAGGATACTACTTTTATTGATGATCTTGGAGCAGATTCTTTGGACATTTTCCAGATTATTATGGGAATCGAAGAAGAGTTCGATATCGAGATTCCTACCGAGGAAGCAGAAAAGATCAGCACAGTAGGCGATGCGGTTGAGCAGATCAAGAACGCATTGAACTAATTTCGAGGGAGTGAACCATAACGACGGAGGCGCTGACGAAAAGCACCTCCGTTTTATCTTGAAAAAGGAGGGATCACGTGAAGAGACCAGCACAATTACAGGAAGTGATCGGTTACAGATTCAAGCAGGCAGGGCTTTTAACGCAGGCATTGACCCACAGTTCTTATGCCAATGAGAAACATATGAAAAAGGGTTCCGATAATGAGCGTCTGGAGTTTTTGGGCGATGCAGTGTTGGAGATCGTTTCCAGCGAGTTTTTGTATGACAAATATCCGGATATGACGGAAGGAGAACTGACAAAACTGCGTGCCAGTTTAGTGTGTGAGCCGACGTTGGCACTGTGTACCGAACCGCTGCATCTGGGCGATTATCTGCTTCTTGGAAAAGGCGAGGATATGACCGGAGGAAGAAAACGGAAATCGATTCTTTCAGATGCACTGGAGGCTGTGATCGGGGCGATCTATCTGGATGGTGGTTTTGCTAATGCACAGGAGTTT
>CAMBUC010000249.1 GCA_945871045.1 uncultured bacterium | reverse complement strand
TCCCACTCGTGTCCGTTTCTTGCCATTTCATCCGTCATGTTGAAATTCTGATATCTGGCTCCACTGGCATCTGAATAGATGTCTAACTGATACCACTCATTGTCATCCAGTTTTACCATATCCCAGGAGTGGTAATCATTATGTACGATATGTACGTCTAAACCCACCATGTTGGCAAGCAGACGGAAAGTAGTGGCATAACCCACACATACCGCGCTTTTGTTCTTTAACACATCATGGGGTGTAAAGGCCTGTGCACTCTGTCCAGGCATACTAACCACATGTCCGCTACCCTGTCCGATATTGTCTACCATCCACTCGTAAATCGCCAATTCCTTTTCATAACCGCTCATGTTATCCTTGATGATCTTGTCAAGAACGGCCTTTGCCATATCGTAGGTCTCCTTATCCTCGGCGCTCAGACCGGATGGATCATTGTTCAGATAGGCATCGGATATGTGTGTCGTACTGCGGATCTCATACTGATCCGCGACCTTAAAGCCGTCTTCCTTATAGGTACTTTCCTGCTGGGCCTCTTCTGCCTGTCTTGCACGCTCGTCATCAATAAACAGGCTGACCTTCTCGCTTTGCACATTGATCGCATGCATCTGATTCATGAGCATCACATTCATGCCCACGGAAGCGCCGATACCGCCCACAAGCAGCAATCCAACTACCGCTGCGGCGATATATCCGGCGCGTTTTTTCGGTGCTTTCTGCTTCTTTTTTGTGTTCTGCTCTTTTTCCTGCACCAATCCTTCTTCTCTTACTTCCTTCTTTTCTTCGCTCATATTTTTCCCTCTTTTCTTCCCCTCAAAGCGTGACCGAAGACACCTGCTTGGGGAACCTTTGTGTTTATAGAGACACGATTATTTTCCTTCCGTTACAGGTTTTTTCAAATTTCTCCAAAAAATCGAACCCCCTATAAAAGTAATAACGAATCAACGATCCCAAATATCTACATTTCAACAACATTTTCTATCTGCTAAGGGTAAGCACTGCCAGAGTCATGCCCTCCCCTTTTAGTTTCGGCAGCAGACAAAAATTTTCAAACCTGCTGTTTTCCGGCAGCCATCCTTCTCTGACCGCCGCACACAAGGCACTTCGCTCACATACATTTTCTACACCGACCGTATCTTTTACGAAACCGGAACCTTGAAAATCGCCTTGCTGTTTCAGCAGTTCTTCCGCCGGATAAGTCAAAAAGGGAACCTGCAGTCTCTTTGCCAGCAAGCACAGCCCCTCTTCCTCTCGTTTTACATCAATGGATGCGATCGCCCGAATCCGATAGAGAGACCAGTGCTTCTCACAAAACCTGTCTGACACCCACTGATACAGCTGTTCTGCGGACACGCCGCGCCTGCATCCGATTCCGACCACCAGATCCTGCGGAACCAAATGCAAGGTATGGGAAAAAGGTGTACTGACAGGATCCGGTGTGATCAAAAATCCGCATTCCGGCGTCAATGCCCCGATCGGTTCACCGGCCAGAAGAGCCCCCGACAAATGTTTGATCTCATCTTTCTCCACGATGGCCATATGCTGTTGTCTCGCATACGTATCCACCGAAAACACATCTGTTCCATCCGTAGCCGTTGTAATGACCGGAAATGCGCCTATTTCGCGCGCCAATGTCCGTGCAAAAGCATTGGCACCTCCCACATGACCGGATAAGATTGGAATCACATACTGCCCCTGCTCATCAACCACAAGCACAGCGGGATCGCTAAGTTTGCTTTTTACAAACGGAGCAATCCCTCGAACTGCGATCCCTGCTGCACCTACAAACACCAAGGCATCCATATATAACATGCGTTTTTCCAGCACTTCTGACAACGAGAAAAGATCCTTCCAGCCGTCTGCTTTCAACCGCGCAGGCGCATAGGCTTCCACCTCAGCGCCCCCGCGTCTCACTACTTCTATGATCTGTGTTCCCGTCTGCACGCCCCGGCTGCTAAAACCAAAGACTGCCACTGTTTTATGCATGGTTTTTACCCTTCTTCCGCTCAAAGAAATCATCCACCGCCTGAATGATCTTTGCAGGTGGCAATGTCTTTAACAGATATCCATCCGGTTTCAATGACATGACCTGCATCACACTGGCCTTATCATCTTTGCTGGTAAGAAAGATCACCGGCATGTCTTCAAAGTCTTTTTCTGCACGGATCATCTGTAATACCTGCTTTCCGTCAACGATGGGCATCTCATAATCCAAAAGAACCAGATCCGGTCGGTCTGTCGCCAGATATTTGATCGCCATTGCACCGGAGTTTGCCAGGATCACCTGATAGCGATCCTCCAGCCAGCCTTTTACATTTCGAAGCATGGCACCGGAATCATCCACCACCAGAACCTTCTTTTTCGTCTGCAAGCCATATTTTTCTACATAACGGTCGATGGACTCCACCATACGGTTTACGTTTAACGGACGGGTAAACTTCTCCTGTACCAGATAACTCCCAATCCGGGATTCCATGGACTGCAATCCCTCACTGCTTCCCGTAAGAAATACCGGAATCTCATGTTCGGATACCCAATCCTTAATATAGATCAACGCCTGTTTTTGATCCGCCATCTTCTCATCTCCAAAAATAAGAAGCGAACAAAAATCATCCTCCACCTGACTGATGGCATTCACATCCGGTTTCACACTCATAACATAATAACCTGTTTCCTCAAGTTTTTCTTTTAAACAGAGCATCAGATAGCCCTGTGTCTGAGTAATGATCAATATCTTTTTTAACATTGCGAGTTATCCCCCTTCAATTGTTCACATAGTTCATCTGCCAGTTCCATAACTTCCATCAATGCCACATCAGCCAGACTTGCCCGCAGTTGTTCCATCTTCTCACTGCATGCTTCCGGTATCCGGCAGCTGTCCAACTTCTTCATTGCTTCATCTGCCCCGTCCAGATCAAAGGCATCCGCGGCCTCCCGCAGCCCCTGTAAAATCTCACACAGCTGCTGACCGGTACAGGCTTCCTTTTCTTCATTCTGTGAGCGGGCAAAGGGCTCCAGAATGGACTTGCCTTCGTATCGATCAATTTGTAAAAATCACCAAGAAGTTCCTGCCATAGTTTTTCACTTCCACAGCACCGGATTCCCTCCGTCGGATCAATATTTCCAAGCTGCTCCACCTTCTGTTCTGCTTTTTCAACTGCCCGCTGTTTATTTTCTGCACATTCTATCTGGTTTTGATGCTTTGACAGCAGCGGGCTATGCACGACCAAATTTCTCGGAAGCCAATGCTTGATCTTACTGCAGATCTCTTTCATCTCGATGGGCTTTG
>CAMBUC010000248.1 GCA_945871045.1 uncultured bacterium | reverse complement strand
CTTTACATACGCATGCACTTCTACATGATAGTTCGTGCTGAACCACTGATTCAGCAGTTCCTCTCCGTGGGTACTCCACAAAATACTGCGATACAGGATTCTGCTGTTTTCAAAGTCATAAGGAAGACCACTGATATATACCGAACGGCCCTGTCCGAACTCATTGACCGCCATCTGCACTTCCTTTTCACGCTGCACGAGGATCTGCGCTCCCTCATATGCATAGATGCTCTTTTTTCCTTCTCCGAAATCAACGGGTTTTGTAGTATCCGCTAAAATGAAGTGATCGGGATGCTCCTCCCAGTTATACTTGTCATAGTTTAATGTAAAACCGGTCTCCTTCTCAACACCCATCAGATCAGCCAACTGCAGATAGTGTCCCTGATACTGATGTCCGGTGGGTTCTCCCACACCGATAAAACCGCCTCCGTTGTAAACAAATTTTCTGATAGCAGAAGAGATCACCGGATTTTCCCAAATCGCTCCGCCTGTATGGGCGGTATCTCCGTCTCCTACATTGATGATCACATCAATATCTTTTAACAGATCCGGGTCTGCAAGAATATCATCAAAAGAGATAAACTTGACATCGAAAGGCGCACCGCTCAATGCCTCGATCACTCCTGCATAACTATAGTTCTGCTTCTGATATAATGCATGATGCACCATATGGCAGCCCCAGCTTCTGATCTTGCCCCAGCTGTTTAACACTGCTACTTTCTTTACGCAGTAAGGAGTGGTTCCTTTTGCATTTTCGTAGAGTTCCCTGAACTCGTTACATACGCTTTCCACATAATCCAAAAACTCCGGAAATTCCAATGCGAGTTTCAAGTATCCGCCATATCCGATACGGTCAATGGGTTTTCTTAAGATCGCACGTCTTGCTGTCACCCAGTTTTCTTTTGCCTCTTTGATAGGATCTCCGCCTTCATGGAATACATCCGGGAAGAAATAAGGTAAAAATCTTCCCTCGGTGTATTTGACACCTTCAATATCAGAGATCAGGCGAAGGGTACTTCCGTTTCCGACACTTCCTACTACCGCATCCAATCCGATCTGTGCAAATTCTTCCATAAAAGGCTCGGTTCCGATCCAGTGATCGCCCAAAAACATCATGGCTTCTTTTCCGCATTCATGGGTAATGTCCACCATTTCCTTTGCAAGTTTTGCGACCTCTCTCCGCTGAAATGCCTGGAAATCTTTAAATTCTTTGCTGGGTACACGGTACTGGTTGTTGTAGTAACCCTGATCGATAATGTATTCCGGACGGAATTTATAGCCCACTTCCTTCTCAAACTGATCTAAGATATAAGGGCTGACAGATGCAGAATAGCCATACCAATCCACATATTTTTCACGTTTTAATTCATCGAACATCAGCGTGAACTGATGGAAAAATGTCGTGTAACGGATCACGTTTACATAGGGATGCTCCTCACAGAATTTGCGTAAACGCTCCATGGAATACTTGTGTGTTTTGGGCTGTCTGACATCAAATGTGATCTGATGCTCAAAATCCTTCCAGTCATTTGTAACAGCATTGTACATATGTACCGGATCCCAGATCAGATATGCCAAAAAGCTGACGGTATACTCATGGAACGGCTCTGCCTCGTGGATTAGCACACATCCGCTTTCTTCCTGATACTCCCAGCGGTCCACCGGAACGATCTCTCCGGATGAACGGTCGATGACTTCCCACCATCTTCTGATATCATCCCTTGTATTTACCTGCATTAATTCTTTGGAAATACCCTTCATTAAAGGAATCTGCAGTTCAGATCCGGTGGCTGTATAGAACCCGGTCATGATATAGCACTGCTGTACTTCATCCGGGTTGGCTTTCGCCCATTCGTTATCTTTTCGTGTGGTATAATAGGTGGCATAAATTTTTGCACCTGTCTTTGTCAGTTCCTCCGGAAACTCCGTTCCATCACAGTCACGGATCGCATCTGCGCCCCATCGTTTCAGCAGTTCGATGGTCTCCGGAACAATATCTAAGTTTGTAGGAATCGTCACACGTCCTTTTAAGTTTTCACCCATTGTTTTTCCCTCCTGTTTGACTTGCGGTTGCTTGTTTTTTATCCTTATAAACTGATTATAACAATGAAAACCCTTCCATTCCTATCCAAATCTTGCTCTCTATCTTAGATATCTTGTTATAAAATGTTGTTCTGTGCCTGTTTCTCTTGTATAATGGAAACCATGAACGAATATATGAAAAAGGAATGTAACTTTTCAGAACAGATGAAACGCATGGAGGTACTGAACAGTTACGCGGGAATGACATTATGAGTAACCGAAAATTAAATCTGGAACATGAGAGCCAGCCGGAAAATCCTTTCCGCCTGCTGTTTATCTCTGCTTCCAAATATGAAAATGACTGGTCCAGTTTTCCCCATAACCATCCCTTTGCAGAACTTTTTTTTGTAAAAAAAGGAGCCGGACGCATACAGATCGAAAATGAGTCGATTCCTGTGGCTGCCAACAGTCTGGTGGTGATCGGGCCGCAGGTCATGCATACAGAATTTTCCAATCCTACGTCACCGCTGGAATACTATGTACTTGGTGTGGAAGGTTTGAAGATCAGCACGGAAAGCGAACGGGAATACATTCATGTGCCGGAATCTTCCACGTCTGTTTATATTGGTCAGTGTTTTGAGAATATATTACGGGAAATGCATAATAAAAGAGAGGGATATACACAGATCTGCCAGTATTACCTTGCGATCCTGATCCTTTACTTTTGCCGCAAAGGCAATGCCTCCTACCAGATGGTAGAAACACAGAAAAACAGCCACGAATGTTACAAGGTAAAGCATTTTATCGATCATAATTTCCGGCGCAAGATCACCCTTGACTTACTTGCGCAAAATTGTAACCTCTCCAAATATTATTTGGGACACCGGTTTGCCGAATTGTATGGCCAGTCCCCCATCGCCTATTTAAACGAAGTGCGGCTTGCTGCGGCAAAAGATTTATTGCTGACCACCGATCACAGCATCGAGGAGATCGCCATCAGCACCGGTTTTTCTTCTGCCAGTTATTTTTCTCAGGCATTTCAGAAGAAATTCCTGACGTCACCGCAGCAATTCCGAAAACATCCGGGCAGCGGCCATTTCCAGCCGGTCAGATCATAAGAAAATCACATCTGAAACCGTAAGGCATTTTTCCTGCACGGTGAAATGAATATCGGCCCCGGCATAAGTGATCTTGTAGATCCGTGCCGGGTCTTTGGGTACCGCGGGGCGCGGATCCTGCCTTAAAAAGGAAACCGCTCCTGCACGCTTCTC
>CAMBUC010000247.1 GCA_945871045.1 uncultured bacterium | reverse complement strand
GGAACATACTGAGCATATTTTCTCATATTTTGTCGAAATCGTCTATAGTATTTTTCATTTTTCTGCAACAAAATCTGTCACAGAATTCCGGACGAAACATTAAACATTATGTCCGAACCGCCGAAGCACAAACTTTGCGGACTCTGAAAACTCTTTGCCAAGCAGGAGTCCCACCAGTGCCCCCGCATATGCCTCGATCTGTTCGATGATCTGATCTGCCTTTTTCTCATCCGTTTGCTGTTCCTCATTTGCGAGATCGACAATCAGATTTTCTGCCACCCGGGTCTTATCCAACACCTTGCAGGTTGATTTGATATTGTCTATGACATTCTCTGCAGCCATGTTATGCAAAGTGATTTCACCAAGCGCATCGAATCCCTGATACAACTCCCGATACAAACGGTCCACGATCTGTTTGTTTGCGTCATACTGCACGGGATGCGTTTCGATCATCTTCCGGTATTTGGAAAGTTCATCAAAGGAATATCCGGTCGCATAACCGGTCAGATTCAGTCCGCCGATGTCGCCCGGCAATGTTTCTACCGCCTCCTTCATACTTTGGGAAGTCTGCATCAGTACTTCTTTTGACGCTTCCAGTCGTTCGCGAAATTCACGCTGTACGGCTTCTTTCTCAGCTGCTCTTGCACTTTCCTGCCCTTCTCTGAAGATAACAGCCATCTGTTCCGCAGTATTTGCAAATTCGGTTTGGTACTGTCTGGTCAACGAAGCGTTGTACATGACCTTGTCGGAATCCACAGCCTTCATGTTGCATTTACTTGTAAAAAGCAGAGCTAAATTGGCATAATTTGCAAAGATCCGGTGCTCGATCAGATCCTTTTTTATTAGGGGCAGACTGTCAAAGTAGGGTCTGTTGATGGGATCTTTATAAACATTCTCAAAATAAATGCCTCTGCTTATTTTCTGTTTTATTTCTCCCGCATGGTGTTCCAAATACTCAAAGGACAACAAGGATTCATCAAATGGTTCCAGTAACAGTTCATTCACTATGCGCTCCAAATGAGGTCTTCTTCGTTCTAAATCTTTGGAACAATAATCATCTATAAACTTGCGGTCTGCTTCTTTGTTTTGCGCATCCTGTTCGGTAGCCGGAGAACCTGTCCATTTTTTTCGATAGCCCTTTACAAAACTCCGAAGCACCCGAACATCCACATCTGTGCCCTTCGGCCGCATATCCAGGGAATTGTTCTGGCAGTTTGATGATGTTTTTAAAGATTGCATCATATGTACACTCACTGCATCCGTCAGGGGCTGTATCTTCCTTGCTTCTTTGAGACGATTTTTTTCTGCCCGCTTCTCTTTCCATGTCTGCTTCGCCGGAACCTGCACCTGCACCGGAACACCGTCTGCGACCTGCTGCGCCTGAACAGGCGGCAACGCCTCTTCTACCTGCTCTCTTAACAAAAGATTCATTTCTTCGTTCTGTTGAATCAGGTCCTGCGCATGCATCTTACGACGTTCTTCCAAGGTCTGTCCCTCTGCCACATCCCACCTTTGCAATTGTGACAGATGTTCTCGGATCGTCTGCTGTTGCTCCCTCATGACCGGCTGTTCTTTTTTTAACTGATCCATTGTCAGATTCAAATTGCCATCCATAAATACATCCTCCTCTTTTTTCTAATCATGTTTGACAAGTGCTTTTTCGTATGTATAAGATACCTTTTTTGCATCCGACACAATGGCTTCGATCAATCGCAACGACCGGTCATTGATCACCTGTAATGCGATGGGCGTCTTCGGCGGATATAACTCCTTTGCCCGTGTAATGACTGTCTTCAATAAAGAAAAAAGAATGATCGGATTGGATTCTTCGCTCCAGAGGCTGCAAAGCGACAGTACGCCGCAGCAGGAACGGTCAAAGACTGCAAACGCTACGACTTCTCCGTCTTTGATCACTACATGGCTCAATTCTTTTTCTATTTCCTGCCCCGTAAGTGTTCCTTCCGGAACCGGCGCTCCCTTTTCAAATGCATGTTTTTGCGTCATATGCAAAATGTCATCCGCAACCTTTGCAAAAGGCACGATCTTTAACGATCTGCTGGCCTCTTTTTCAAATAGTTCATCTCCTGCTAACTGTTCCAGCGTAAACGTGTAAATGTTATAGCCGGTATCGTCAGTCAGGGCAAATCCGTAATGCTCAAGAAACGGGATCATGGACGCATTATCCGGATCCAAATTCGTGAAACTCATATCCATCGCCCAGATTCCATCCATTTTTTGCAGGATCTGTTCCAGTTTTGAAAGCATCTGCCCGGCTCCTCCTGCTCTCCGGTAATCCGGTGTCACATACAGCGATGCCACATGGAAGCAGCCGCTTTCTATATATCCGGCTAATGCTCCGCAGGCGATCCCTTCTTTTACAATCCCAATGGCTGTCACCGGTTCTCCCCGTTTCATTGCGTCCACTACAGCCAGTAATAAGAGCGGCGCAAACAGATCCAATTGTTTCGCACGGATACTGCCTATTTGAAATACCTGTTCTGTATTTTGTTCTCCATTCATAAACCGCGTTTCCTTTCCGTTCATGATTCTGTCTTTTGAACGACTTCTCCCGGTCTTTTAAAAATGCTGTTTGCGGGAACAACACCACGGACAGAAGAAAGGGGATAGACATTCGTATGTCTTCCGATCACTGTTCCGGGATTTAAGACACTGTTGCAGCCCACCTCTACGAAATCTCCCAGCATGGCACCGAATTTCTTTCGTCCTGTGGCGATCTCCTCCGTGCCATTCTTCACGACAACAAGTGTTTTATCGGATTTTACGTTGGACGTGATGGAGCCGGCTCCCATATGGGACTTGTAGCCCAAAATGGAATCTCCCACATAATTGTAATGGGGCACCTGCACACTGTTAAAGATAATATCATTCTTGATCTCTGTGGACTTGCCCACCACAGAGCCTTTTCCGATGATGGCTGAACCGCGGATAAAGGCACAATGGCGGATCTCCGCTTCCTCATCAATGATGAGCGGACCGTTCAGGCAGGCAGTAGGTGCCACTTTTGCTGACTTTGCCACCCAGATGTCCGCGCCCCGCTGTTCGTATACTTCCGGATCCAGGGTGGAACCCAGTTTTTTGATATAATCCTTGATGCCGTCCAAGGCTTCCCACGGATAGGTAAATCCTGCCAGATACTCCCCTGCGATGGTCTGTGACAGGTCGTATAATTCCTTGATTTCACATTGTTTCATGATAAATTCTGCTCCTTTTTTCATTTATATAAGTAGTCAATTGGGTAACAATTTATGTTCCGTTTTCCGGTTATGCGAGCACATGTATGGCAGGTTTT
>CAMBUC010000246.1 GCA_945871045.1 uncultured bacterium | reverse complement strand
AGGTCGAAAATAGTCGGAAAAAATTGGTGGATATTGTGCGTGTGAAAGTTTACTATTAATATTATAAGACTTTCGCACAGTTACTGTGACACAAATTTGATTCGGGGCGAGAAAGATATGGCACGCAAGGCAAAGATTAAAAGAATGTTCATTGCAGGGGATTTGGCTCATGACAAAGATGCTATGAAACAACTTTATAAATGGAAGATCGATAAGAAATGGAAGATAGAATTTCAGGATGAAGATGAGATTTATTATGCAGAGAGATGCCGATTTTGCGATACGAGAAAATCAATGAGGCGTTGTTTGATGGAGTCACAGGTCTTTGTGTTAATAGTTGGCAGACATACGTTGGAGGATACAAGGGGGAGTTGTCCCACTTGTCCGTCCTATAATCACTATTTGAAGAGTTGTAAAAGGTTTCGTACGGAAGACAATAGAACTTTTATACAGATGGGATGCGATATTGCGATCAGAGGAGAGAAAAAAGTCATCGTACTTTATAAGGATACGCGTGTGGATAAAACAAAATGCCCTGAGGCATTGAGGGATGTAGGCACTCATGTCGCAATGGTGTATAGAGGACAGGATAAGAGAAAATATTGGAAGTACGATGTGGTAAATGAAGTGCTGAACGCACCGGATCCGAAAAAGAGACAAAATAAAGAAAGCACGGAACAAAATAAGAGTTGAGCAAAACAGACGCATGCCGTCTGTTTTTGTTTTTGTGACCCGTTGTGCTTGCATCGTCTGTGCCAAGTCTGTTATGATGTTAATCGGAACATGTACAGTTAAAAACTGCCGGTAGAAATAGCGATGATCATCCATACCGCCACCCTGCAAAAGAGACCGAAAAAAGTCGAAAATAATTTGTGGTGAACAGGTTTCCGAATAATTATAATAAAAAGCAAGATCATTTGGAAAGAGGTGTTTTGTATGGCGATAGCGACGCACAAACCGATTCAGATTTTGCTGGTGGAAGACGAAAAGCATGTTTGCGATATTTATCGGCAGACATTGACGAATTGTGATAGAATGGAACTTGTATGTGTGACAGGAAGCGAGCGGGAAGCCCTTGACTGCTTGGACCGACAAAAAGTCGATGTGATTATCCTGGACTTGGAACTGTGGGAAGGAGACGGGCTGTCGTTTATTTTTCAGTTGGATGAGCGGACACGCAAAGGAAAAAACAAACCGCTGGTGATTGTTGTGACAAATAATTCTTCTGTGATTACATGGGAGACCGCCAGAGGATGCGGGGCTGATTATGTGATCCCCAAGATGACGTGGGAATATTCTCCGGTGGCAGTGTTGAGCAAGATCGAAAAAGTGTATCCCTTTTATAATAAAAAACCGAAACAAAGCGTTGCGGGCAGGCAGTTTTTTGGTCTGGGAGAGTCTTTGGGACAGGAGCGGGAGCACATTCGGCAATACGTTGAAAATTTGGGTTTTGTTGCCCCGAGACGGGGCGTCGAATTTATGGTGGAAGCGATTTGGCAGATGATGGAATGGCGAGGACCGGGCGTGCTGCATTTATCAAACGACGTCTATCCGGTGATCGCCCGGAAACATAATATATCAGGGGCCAGCGTGGAAAAAGAAATTCGTTCGGTCATTTGTCATGGTTGGTCCAGAATTGACGAAGAAAAGCGAGAAAAATATTATCCCTTCGAGGTGAAGGATGGCAGGCCCAGACCGACGAACACGGAATTGATTGAAAATCTTGCAGAACTTTTGAAAACTTGATTATAGGGGTTACATATACAAATACGGCGCTGTGAAAGCACCGGAATCCTTTGCGTATACGAAAGAACTATCATAATACATTTATTGTAAGTATGACGAGGAAAGAGATGACTGATTTAATTAAAATTATGCTGGTGGAGGATGATGCCTACATCTGCAGCAGTTATGAACAGGCATTAAAAAACAATCCAAAGATGAGGCTCTGTTATGTGACAGACAGCGAACCGGAGGCACTTTGCTATTTGCGGTCCCATGGAACGGATGTGATCATTTTGGATTTGGAACTGCGTGAAGGAGACGGCATATCATTTCTGGATGAGTTAAAACTGAATGATCCGCCCAAGCCTTTTGTGGTGGTTGTTACAAATACCATTTCGAATGTTATACTAAATCTGGTGCGGCAAAATGGTGCCGATTACATCTATCAAAAGGCAAATCTGGCTTATTCGCCTTACAAAGTATTGAGCATTATTGAAAAAGCCATTCCCTATAAGAAACTGGCTGATTCACAGGATGAGAAACGACTGGTTGAAAAATACACGCAGGAGAAATATGACCGCCTGACGCGGAAATATATTATGGATTACCTGCAAAATATGGGATTTAAACCTTCTATCATTGGCACCAAATGTTTGCTGGAAATCCTCTTTTGGTTAGTCAGCGGTGAGAAAAAGTGGGAGGACACCAGCCTCGGCGAATTATATGCAGCGGCCGGTGAGGTATATAATAATTCCGATAAAAATGTGGAGAAAGCGATTCGTGTTGCGATTGAAGGGGCTTGGAAAGGCACCAAACTTTCTGTCCTGGAGCAATATTATCCCTTTGAATATAACAAGGAAAAGGGAAAACCGACAAATCGTGACTTTATATACAATATATCAGAAAAATTGCGCTCAGAATAAGATCAGAGCCGCAAATGCGGTTCGATAATTACCGACAAATGATAGAACCCGATCGGTAGGTATTTCGCGTTGTGATGTGGCCGCAAGTCGACTTTTTCGACTTGATTCGACCTTTTGGCGAAATGCCTGCGACAGAAAAAATCCATACGGACGAGTACTCTTTATTCAAAATTGAATAAGGAGGTGTCCGAGGATGTTGGCAGAATTCGTAGAGTGGATATACGTATTTGTATGCGGTGGATGTTAGTGATTAGGAGTGCATGGTTGGCACTCCTTTTTATTTTATGTGCCTAAAATGTTTATGGAGAGAAGAGTATGATTTGGGAAATAATTACTGATTTTATTCGGTCAATGGAGTATATATTTCTTCTTGATTTGCTGTGGAATAGAGGAAAAGAAACACTATTTGAAAGAGATGGAATAATAACGATTTTGTTTATTTTTCTAACACATATAGTTGTTGTTTTAAATGGTCTGAAAAGTATTAGAATTATATTACAATTAGCAATAGTTGGAATTATGATCTTATACGGCTTGAGACAAAAAGGAAAAATAAATAAATTTGAATTGTATTTGGGAGTTTTGGGTGCATACGTATTTCCTTTGTTTGTAGATTTTATTGTTGGAGCATGTGTCGGCGCGTTTGCACTAGGTTTAAAACTGTA
>CAMBUC010000245.1 GCA_945871045.1 uncultured bacterium | reverse complement strand
GATTATTCAAACTTTGAAAACCTGGATGGGGTTATGCGAAATATAATTGCAGGAAAAGCCTTGCAGAAGTTTGACCGTGATTTTGTGATCCACAAAGGAGATGTGGATTCTCAGGTGAATGAGATCATCCAGTATATGAAAGAGACCAAAAAAGGTGTCAGCGGTTTTCTCGACCCGGCACTGCGGCTCGGTTTCTCCCTTGCACAAAAAATGAAAGACATACCGAAATGGAAGCAGGAAATCTACCTGAAATTGGACGAGGCAATGTCTACGGCAGTCATGGAAGCAACACTGACCCATGTACCTGATCAGCAAAAAGTGAAAGATTACTATTCTGGGAAAGGTTCCAAAGATCCGCAGGGTGATACACAAAAGGCGATCTCCGCCAATAAGGCACAGCAGATCCAGATCGCAAAGCGTCTGCTTCTTATGCAATTGTCGAATTTTCAGAAGATCACCAAGAATGACAATGGAAGACTGACGGGAACGCCGTGGGATAAATCCATGGCAGTTGCCTTGAGCCATTGTTCCAGAGTGGTACTGACACTTCCCAGACAGGATGATTGGGCAAGCAATGCAGAGCAGCAGAAACGGATGTGGCGGGCGATCTATACGATCAACGGAAAGAATGATGCCCAGGATAACAGCCGTGCGAGTTCTACCCACAGCATTGCGCGCAGAAAAGTCGGAGGCGGAGGACTGGTGCTGAGTAAGGAGAAAAAGTTACCTTTCAACTTCATCGGTCAGCGTGGAATGAACTGTGCCATTGGTGGTCTTGGCAACAGCGGTATCAGTGGAAAGACACTCAGCAATGACGGTAGTTGCGGACATTTTTATTCGATGTATAAGGAAGCGGATGCAGACAACTACGGCGCTATGCTGATGGGTCTGGAATCCGATGCTGCCGGCGTGATGAATCAGATGGGCCATACCCATGATATCCATGCCACAGCGGAAAAAGCATCCAGTCTTGGTGGTCAGCGAACGGACGAAATAGGAGAAAAATACGGTGGCCGTCAATGTGACCTGAGCACCATGTCTGCGGAGAGCATTGCTGGCTGGATGGAGGCGTTGGAACACTCCATGTTGGGCTGGCAGGGACAGCCGGAGGGCATGGGATCTGCGGATGCATCGCAGGTGGTGAAACTGTTGGCGGGAAAGAAAATGAGTGCGGCGGACTGGACGATTATGAAGCAGAAACTGGGTCTCCCCGACGCGTTCCCGACACCTCGTACATAGGCTTGCATTGGAATAACGGGAGGATATGACAGATGAGACAAGATTTACCGGAAGTGGAGTTGTACGGTATCGGCCCCGATGAGGCAGATCATGCGGCACCGCTGCTTACGGGAGAAGCAGTTACATATATAAAAAATCAGGAGGCCTTCGGAATGGCCCTTGTGGAAGAAGGAGAAGCCAGAGCTGCTGTCTGTGCGGCTTTTTCGCCGGAAGATGATGCGATCCTGGAGATCATCAGTTTGTATGTTGCCCCGGCTTATCGTCGCAGAGGGCTTGGCGGAACGCTTCTCATGGAACTTTTAGAAGAAGTATTGGCAGAGACAGAAGGAGGACTTCGCGGTGTGACAGTTGCTTTTGGTCAGGAGACAGATGGCTTGGAAGAACTGCTGAAGCGGGCGGGGTTTGCCATAGAAGCCGATGAACGGATGCGCACCTTCTGTTTGATGGTATCAGATCTGGCAGAGAGTCCCCTTTTGAAACGGAAAAAATCTGTGCCGGAGGGATTTATCCTGCGCAGTTTAAAAGGCGCTTCGGATACGGTTCTGCGGGAACTGTCAGAGGAATTAAGAAGAAATCGTGTGAATGATCTGGAACCGGAAGAAATGGATCAGGCGTTGGCTGACTGTAGTTATGTGCTGATGAATGAGAAACTGGAGCCAAAGGCCTGTGCGATCTTCCATAATCTGGGAAAACAGAAGATTTACTTGTCCCAGTTTTTTACAGCAGATGGCAATTCGGCAGCAGGTTTGACGGTGCTTCAGTCCGCAGCAAAGGCTGTCTGGGATCATTTTGCCGGAGAAACTGAGATACAGATACCGGTACTGACAGAATCATCCGCCGGCTTAGTGAAGCGGCTGATCCCTGCATGTCAGTCCAAGGGATATATGCGTGCGGTATTGGATCTGACAAAATAATTTTGATCACACAAAACCCCTCGGGAAGGAATTTCCTGAGGGGTCTTTTTATCGTATAGGAATCTTATTTTTTATTCTGATTTACTTCGATCATCTTCATGGCACGTACTTTTGAAGGCAGACCAAACAGAGTGATAAAGCCCTGTGCGTCGTGGTGATCGTACTGGTCGCCGGTTGTGAAACTTGCCAGCGTCTCGCTGTAGAGAGAGTAGGGAGAAGTGGTTCCAGCCTTTGTAATGTTACCTTTGTATAACTTGAATTTTACTTCACCGGTTACATATTTTTGTGTAGACTTGATGAATGCCTGCTGTGCCTCACAAAGAGGAGTAAACCACTTTCCTTCGTAGCAGGTCTGGGCAAGGCGCTTGCCCATCTCAAGTTTGGCTGCCATAGTCTCACGGTCAAGGATCAACTCTTCCAGCTGGTCATGTGCTTCCATGAGGATCGTTCCTCCGGGGGTCTCATAAACACCGCGGCTCTTCATACCTACGACACGGTTTTCTACGATGTCCACGATTCCGATACCGTGCTTTCCGCCAAGGCGATTCAACTCACGGATGATATCCGCAACCTTCATCTCTTTGCCGTTTACAGACTTCGGAACACCGGCCTCAAAAGTCATGGTAACGAATTCCGGTTCATCGGGAGCTTTTTCAGGGGTTACACCAAGTACTAACAGGTGTTCGTAGTTCGGCTCTAGGGAAGGATCCTCCAACTCTAAGCCCTCATGGCTGATGTGCCATAAGTTACGGTCACGGCTGTAACTGCTGTCCGTTCCGAAAGGAAGATCAATGCCATGGGCCTTGCAGTATTCGATCTCTGCCTCACGGGAATCCATCTGCCACTTATCATCACGCCAGGGAGCGATGATCTGGATGTCAGGAGCAAGGGCTTTGATACCCAGTTCAAAACGGATCTGGTCATTTCCTTTTCCGGTTGCGCCGTGACAGATCGCAACAGCGCCTTCTTTTCTTGCGATCTCCACCAGTTTCTTTGCGATACCGGGGCGTGCCATAGATGTTCCAAGCAGATACTTGTGCTCGTAAACAGCGCTTCCCATCACGCAGGGCATGATGTAGTCTTCTGCAAATTCATCGGTGATATCTTCGATATATAATTTAGAAGCGCCGGAAAGTTTTGCACGTTCGTCCAATCCGTCTAACTCCTCTTCCTGTCCGCAGTCGATGCAGCAGCAGATA
>CAMBUC010000244.1 GCA_945871045.1 uncultured bacterium | reverse complement strand
CCTTCTGTACCTCGATCAAATTGGGCATTTCCAGAACTTCTTTTTGTCTTGAGTAGCTCATACGCAGGCTCTTGCCAGCTTGTACCGGACGTATTCTGTTTTTCTCCATTGACGTTTCACCTCTCGTTATTATTATTTTAGCCGTCTCTGCTAAAAGAGCGCAGAAATAGCCCATTTACCACAATAAAGCACCATACATCATAGCATAACCCATCTGAAAACGCAAGAACTTTTTATAAAAATTTCCCTCCCGTTCTTTCCTGAAACTTGCATTGTTTTCCGCTCTGCTGTATCATTATTATTATGAAAAGACACAGGAGGAATTGGTAATGAAAATTCAAACACTAAAAAGGCATCTGGCGAAAACCGCTTTTTCGCTTAGTGCAGTTCTGCTCTTATCTCTTGCATCCGCAATCCCCGCAAATGCAAAAGTTGCAGACACCTCAAACCTTACATTTACGGAAAGCACTGTCAAGGGAGACATCCGTGCCGCATCTTCCGAATCCGGGATCACCGGCTGCGAGATCAGTTACGACAAACTGATAACGATCACCTTCAAATCTTTGGACGGTTCCGGAAACAGCAATGTCCAGCCCGCCATTCAGGCAGCACTTGATTATGCAAGAAATTCAAAACAAT
Organism: uncultured bacterium; assembly: GCA_945871045.1. Lineage (GTDB taxonomy): Bacteria > Bacillota > Clostridia > Lachnospirales > Lachnospiraceae > W0P33-017. Next base: position 2,728 of record CAMBUC010000244.1, on the reverse strand, counting down.
CAGGCACCATGTACAAAGTAGAGATCCCCTCCGGAACCTACCATTTGGATTGGCACTTATTTATCTATGACAATACATGGCTTTCTCTCCAGCCGGATACCAAACTGGTAAAAAACTTTGATCGTTCCTGCATGATCAAGAGCAATGACAACAAAAGCATGTTCTATGGATACAGCGGGGCCTCAAACATTGTGATCGAAGGTGGTATCTGGTACACTGACACAACTGCTTTCCCGGGAGAATCCACTGCCATCCGTTTTGGTCACGGTTCTGACGTCTATCTGAAAAATGTCACTGTAGATGGCAACAGCAACGGGCATCACGTTTCTTTCTGCGGAGTGAAAGATATTACTATGGAAGGCTGTACTTTCAAAAACTATGTCGGCGGAAATAATAAAGAGGCTGTTCAGTTAGACATCTGCCACAGCGAGAACATCGTCGGCGAATACGGCTATTACGATGATACCTGCGAAAATAACGTGCTGGTGACAAACTGCACATTTTCTGATGTCAGCCGCGGCATCGGCGCACATTCCGCAGTGTACGGCGTATACTACAACGACATCGCCATTTTGAACTCTACCTTTAAAGATGTAGACAAACAGGCGATTCTCGGTATGAACTTTAAAAACTTTATCGTAAAGAACAACACCATGACCGATGTGGGAAGCGGCATTCAGTTACGCCATGCAAATCCTTTTGGCGAAAACTACTACACCCCTAACGAAGGAACCGTTTCAAACATCGACAGCAACGCAAAGGCTGTCATCGCAAATAACACTGTTACAACCAAGTTGAACGACAAGCAGAGCAATTCTTACGGTATCTATGTTGCCGGCGGTCCGATGAATCAAAAAGAATTCTTTGTAGAAAACGTGACGATCTCCGAAAACAAAATTTCCTCTGCTGCCCATGCGATTTACTTAGAGTACACCAACAACAGCGTTGTCAAAAACAACACGGTATCGAAAATTACCTTGAACTCCAAGAGCGCTCCTTCAAACGCCATTTGCCTGACGAATAGTGATAACAACACCATTTCCGGCAATCAGCTTGGCACAACGAAAAACTACGCGCTGATCGGCCATGGCATTTCCCTTCGCGAAAGCAGCACCGGTAACACGATCAGTTCAAATACTGTAAACAAGGCAAAACGGGCCGGCATCATCATCGCAGACGGTTCCAGCGCAAAGATTCTGAATAATAAGATCAACTCTGCAGGTGTCAGCGGCATTATCATCACCGACGACGGAACAAAGGGTCTTTCCGTTTCCGGAAATAAAATTGCCCAAAGCACCGTAATGGGTATCTCGGTTTCTTCCGACGCGACTGCTACACTGAGTAAAAATACTATTTCCAAAAGCAAAAAGTATGGCATCAATGTCGATGATGCAACCGCTACGATTACCGGAAACAACATTACTTCCAGCAAAAGCCATGGTATCAACATCGTAAACAGGGCAACTGCTACGATCAAATCCAATACCATCAGCGGCAGCACGAATCACGGCATCTGTTACACTTCCTCAAAGGGAACGGCCAGCAAAAATACCAGCAAGAACAACGGCGGTCTTGGTATCTGCTGCGTAAAATCCGACAAAGTAAAACTTTCCGGCAATAAGTTGTCCGGCAACAAAAAAGGCGACATTTACCAAGGTCCCGGTAAATAAAACCATTCGCACAGCAAAAAATGGGTGGAGACGCATCATTCTCCACCCATTCTTTTTGCACGATTATTCTTCAGGAACAGTTCTCTGACCATCCTCCGTATTTCCTTCGGTTTCAACCGCAGGATCCGTTTCTACTGTAGGGTCTTTCTCTACTACAGTCTTTAATTTCTCACTCTTTCCGGCAGCGTTCATCATATAGATGATCACCGGCTTTTCAGCCTTCGGTGCTTTCTTCAGCGTAATCGTATATACATAGCCACCCAGTTCTTGATCGTACACACCGGTTTCTGCTTTATAGTATTTCGTTCCGATCTTTACAACGGCCGTTGCCCGATCGGTGCAGAACAAACGGATCTCCTGCGTTGTGTCATAGATCACTTCCTCCAGCATCTCAGGCGCATCAGGAAGTGCAAGCCGCACAGTTGTCTCGCAAATATCCCATACACTGCCATCTTCATCCCGCGCCATTGCAACGATCGGCGTATCTGCCGGACGAGGATCCGAAAGCGTATAAGAAAAGTTTCCTTCCTCATCTGTCATAACGGTCACACGGGTTGTTCCGATCAGCAGATTCAACTTTCCGGTATACTCGCCAATATGTCCCGAGATCAACGTACCCTTACTATTGATCTCATCAAAGGAAATCAGCGTGTATGGCGTCAAGATTGCCTGATAAGATGCAACCGTTGCATATTCGCGTGTACTTTCCCGCAGTTTTCCATTCACCTCATCAATCGCAGCCACCGAGATCTGTTGTCCTTCTTGCAACGCTCCTACCTGTACAACAAAGGAACCGTCTTCATCTGCCACAGCCGTGTACTCCTCGGATCCATCACTCACACTGACCGTATATTCCACACCTGTTTTCGGCGCAGGGATCTTTCCATATACGCAATCATCCAACGCATATACAGTCTGTGTGTAACGAGGCATATTCGGCGCAACATCCTCCGTCACAAACTCTGTCACAACACTGGCACGGCCGATCCAGTCCATACTGTACACCTTCACCTTCGTATTGGCGTTGAATACAGGAATCGTCAGTTTAAATTCACCGC
>CAMBUC010000243.1 GCA_945871045.1 uncultured bacterium | reverse complement strand
CGCTCTTCCGATCTTCCCTTTTTCCTTCATATCAACAAACTGATATATGATGCCGCGCTCCTTGAAAAAGCGCTCCGCTTTCTTCGTATCATTGCATTTTTTTGTTCCAAAAATTTGAATATTCATCTTCTTCTCCACCTCAATCCATGCAGTTGCAAGAGCCCAGTCTTTACGACAGATGCTCATTTTGGATATATCTACATTTAGGAAACTTCTCGCATCCATAAAACTGATTGCCTGCATGCATTCCTCTCGTTGCCGTCCTCAAAACAAGTTTTCCACCACACTTAGGACACACCAGATGATGTTCCGCGTTATCCGTTACACTTTTATTATCTGGTAGGACAACCTCCGGTTCTACATGGGGTTCTTCATGGGCTGCTGTTATATCCAGTATGTGTTTTTCTTTCTCTGCATCCGTAACTTGTGTGAAAGGATATAATTTCTCATATATCTCATCCACTTTGCTCTGAGACATTTGTACCGTCTCCTTGCGCTCGATATTTTTCACCGCTCCCATTACAGCATCTCTTTTAATCACATAGATATCGGAACTGATCAAATCTAATTTTTTCAAGGCACAGCGCTCCGAAAAAACAACGATAGAATACATTGGAACACTATCACCGATTTGATTTTTCAGCCATTTGATATGTAATTTATTTTGCATAATGGGGTTTAGAAAATGTACTTTCTGACATTTACGTCCGGCAGGCAATGTTTGCGTCCAGTTTTTTTGCTTCTCAGATCCAAAAATCCATCCGCTATAGTTTTTGCTTTCAAACACATATATACCGGAACGATGAATCATAAGAATATCGATCTCTGTAGTCTCACCATTATCTTTCGGCAAATAACAGTTATAAAGAAACCGTGCTCCATCAGACTCATAATCTCTAAGATACTTATAAATGAGATACTCACCATAACTGCCTTTGTCGGATCGCATTGCAAGGAAAGGCTTATGAGTCGTTTTATAGTAATCAGTTTTTCTATATGCTGACGATGATACATAATTAACAAAATCAGTAACATATTTCCATAACCTTTCTCGAATCGGATGTTTGGTCCATTTTTAAGATCTTCCGTTCCATATTCATTTTACTGTGGAACAACTTTGATGAATCTTCGAGTTCCTGACACCAAGTATCATTCTTTAATTTCATACTGTGACTCCTCACTACGACAACTCAAAGATCAGCACCCGGTTTCTGTCATCATTCTCCTCAAACAGATCAACGCAGTCAATCTCATCCACAAAATCAAGTTCATCCACACCCATCAAAAATGCTACATACTCATCCTGCGGATAATAGAAAAACAGCCTCATGTTCCGTAAGTGCTCATAATAGGAATCTAGCAATCGATTCATGACACACTTCAAAATCTCAATGGAAAAGGGGTTGAAAAAGAAAAAGCATGTCGCATCTTCCGGCACAACATATGCCTCTGCTGTGGTCTTCACAAAAGACACTTCGTTCTTTTTCCGATAGTTCTCCCGATTTCTTTCCGCTGAGGAAAAAAATTCCTCCATCATTTCAATTCCAATCGCGCGACAACCGACCTTGTCATTGAAATAAATCGGAACTCTGCCCTTTCCACTGCCGTAATCGATCAGCAGATCATCCCTGGTAATATAACCACTCTCCGCAATGCGCTCCAATACCGCATAGGCGGTCGGTTCATAGGGGTAACGATAGGTGTCTGAATACTTATCATCCCGCCCTATCGTGTCAATCTTCAGTTTCGCATCTAGTAAAAATTCATCAAAATCCATTCCAATCTAATACTCCACACACGATCTCCTGCCCGGCATATCATCACCTTTTATATATCTGGCATTGAACTCCATATTAATCTCACGAAGTTTTTTTCATTGTCATCCTCTTCATAAGATCCGGCCCATATGTCTTTAGCCAGCCGTTCCATTTATCGTATTCCGGAAATACTCTTCGGACTTCCTCATAAAACTGTTTTGAGTGGTTCATCTCTTTTCGATGGCACAATTCATGAACCACAACACTGTCTAAAACCTCAGGCGGTGCAAGCATCAAAAGACAATTGAAATTCAGATTACCCTTCGAGCTGCAGCTGCCCCAGCGTGTCCGCTGGTTACGGATCGTGATTTTTCCATACGTCACGCCGATCAGTGGCGCATAGTATCTCACTCTTTCAGGAATCGTTTGGACAGCCTGATCTGCCAATGCTTTCAGATCCTCTTCGGATAATGGCTGACAATCTTCTTCCGAATGATTTTCCAACTCATGCAAATGTTTTTGAATCCATTTTTCTTTTGATTGAACAAGACTGTGAATCTGCTCTTTACTCATACGTTTTGGCGCACGCACGATAATCGTTTTATCCGGTTTAATCTGAATGGCGACAGTTTTTCTGGCTGTCCTGATAATCTTATATTTTAGTTCATTCATATTTATCCAACATGTATGTTTCCGCCAATTCCATTACCTTGCCAAGAATCTCCACATTCCTTTTCCAGCTGCTGCATTCCAGTGAATGATTGCAGCCGGGGTAAGTATAAAGCGGCACCTGTTTCTGAGCTGCCAACCGCTTTACTTCATCCAGATCAGACCACGGATCTGCCTCTCCAATAAACGCGATTGCGGATCTGATATCCGCAAAAAAAAGTCGCTTCCAGCGGCGTATAGAGCACCAATCCGGCAGCCGGTACATATTTTTCTGCATACTGCGCTGCGATCACGGTTCCGATACTTTTTCCCACAAATAAAACATCGTCATACACCGCAAAGTCTATCTCCTTGAGAATTTCTCTGCACTGCTCAAAAGCCAGTTTCCCGGCCTGTATCATTTTCTCTTTGTTTCCTTTGATCTTCTCCGGCAGATCATGGTACTCCGTACAGATCACCTCATAGCCACGCTCTTCTGCCAGTTTTCTGCTATAATACAGTAGTGGCTTATCGTTTGTATATCCGATCCCCGGAAAAAATACTGCTAATTTTTTATCTGACATATCATTCTCCGTTCTCTACTATTAATTCCATCCCTTCTATTTTCATTGCACTTCTTTGTGCCAAAAATCTGAATATTCATGTGCTAAGTTCAATACTCTTTTGTTATCTCTTCTGTGATCCCATACATAGCTTTGAACGTTTCCAGGTCTGCTGTATTTTTTATCAACATGATTTCTTCAATCTTCCCGGTACAGATATCCTTAAATCCAGCAACCTGTTCACCATTGCAAATACTTGATTTAATAACTGGTTTCTTGTTTTCTTTATCATAAGTCTGCACCAAGAATTTTTCTTGAATAATCCCATTCCCTTCACCCCTTCGTTAGCTTAACCCTCCCATGACAAAGGGCGCTCCCCGTGGCAACAACAACGTCCCTGCGGCAGATTC
>CAMBUC010000242.1 GCA_945871045.1 uncultured bacterium | reverse complement strand
CACGCATTGTCGTACAACTCTCCCGGTCGCCTCGGGCTCGTGTCCGAGGGCAGCAGGTATTTATGATGTACAGATCCGTCATGTGTCAGGCAGTCTGACGGATCACTATGATCCGAGAAACAGGACACTCAACCTGTCCGATACGGTATTTTCATCCCGTTCCGTTGCGGCGGTGGGAGTAGCAGCCCATGAATGCGGACATGCGATCCAGCATCAGGTGAATTATTTTCCGTTGACCCTTCGTTCATCCATCGTGCCGGTAGCAAATATCGGTTCCACGCTGGCATGGCCCCTCATCCTGATCGGTCTGCTGTTTTCCAGCCGAAGCGGAAGCCTGTTCATTCAGTTGGGGATCATCTGCTTCTCCTTTGCGGTATTATTTCAGTTGGTGACACTTCCGGTGGAGTTTAACGCTTCCCGAAGGGCCCTTGTGATGCTGGAAGATATGCATATCTTAACTGAGAGCGAATTGCCGAAAACAAGAAAAGTACTTCGTGCAGCAGCCCTTACCTATGTGGCAAGCGCGGCAGCAGCGATCTTACAGTTGCTTCGATTGATCATTTTATTTGGAGGACGAGATGACCGTGACTGATACGGTAAAAGTAAACGAGAGAGAATTGGTACTGGATATTCTGCTGTTGGTGACGAGAGATGGCATTCACAGCCATCTTGCCACGGGGCAGGTGCTGGAAAAGTACCAGTATTTGGAAAAGAAAAGCCGTGCCTTTATCAGCCGGTTATCCCAGGGGACATTGGAGCGGATGATCGAACTGGATTATGTCATCGACTGTTATTCCAAGACACCGGTGAGAAAGATGAAGCCGGTCATCCGCTGTATCCTGCGAAGCGCTGTGTATCAGTTGTTGTATATGGACAGTGTCCCGGCATCTGCGGCATGTAATGAAGCCGTGAGACTGGCTGGCAAACGCGGGTTTTCAGGGCTGAAGGGATTTGTGAACGGCGTGCTTCGCGCTATTGGCCGTGCACAGGCGTCCGGAGAACTGCAAAAGAACTATCCAAAGGAACAAAAAGAGCCGGTGCGGTATCTGTCTGTCTGCTATTCCATTCCGGTGTGGTTAGTTGAACAGTGGGTACAGACCTATGGTTATGCAACTGCAAAAACAATCTGCCGATCCTTTTTAACGGAGCGCCCCACTTCGATCCGTGTAAATACGGAGAAAATCTCGGCTGAGGAATTAAAAACAGAGTTGGAAAGTTCCGGCGTGACGGTAGAGCCTGTTGCAGAATACCCGGAAGCATTGTTTATTTCCGGCTACGATCATTTGGGAAATCTGCCGGCGTTTGTGCGGGGTGATTTTTATGTACAGGATCTGTCTTCCATGCAGGCTGCATTGGCGGCTGATGTGCAGGAAGGCTGGAATGTCATTGATGTTTGTGCTGCCCCCGGAGGAAAAGCCATCCATGTGGCACAGTTGCTTCGCGGCAGCGGTCATGTGCAGGCGCGGGATCTCACGGAATATAAAGTGGATCTGATCCTTGACAATATGGATCGCTGTCAGGTGGAAAACATGTCTGCAAAGGTATGGGATGCCACTGTAAAGGATGAATCAGCTGTTGGGACAGCGGATTTGGTGATCGCCGATCTGCCCTGTTCCGGTCTTGGCGTACTGCACAGTAAGCCGGACATTAAATACAATATGTCACGGGAACAGACCTTGGAACTGGCTGCCTTACAGCGTAGGATCCTGTCGGTTGTGGCAGATTATGTGAAACCCGGCGGGAGGCTTGTATACAGCACCTGTACGGTGAACCCGGCGGAAAATGAGGACAACGCCGCATGGTTTACAGATAAGCATCAGGAATTTGAAAAAAAGAGCGAGCAGCAGATTCTGCCAGGTGACAGACAAGACGGTTTTTATATTGCAGTATTTGACCGGCGTTTTCAGTAAGGAAGGCGGCCGGATCAACGAAAAATGTTGGTAACTGTAAGATACAAACAGTTACGGATTTTGGAGAACTAGGATGGAACGGTTTGATTTAAAATCCGCAACGTATGCGGGATTATCGGAATATTTCACATCGCTGGGGGAAAAGGCCTTTCGTGCAAAACAGGTGTATGAGTGGATGCATGTCAAGCATGTCACTTCGATCGACGAGATGACCAATCTTTCAAAAAACCTGCGGGAACAATTGAAAGACCAGTGTACGTTTACGGTGTTAAAGCAGATCGATGTACAGATCTCAAAACAGGACGGTACCAGAAAATATCTCTTCGGACTGGCAGATGGCAATGTGATCGAGAGCGTGCTCATGCGCTACAAACACGGAAACAGTGTGTGCATCTCATCACAGGCAGGCTGCCGGATGGGCTGCCGGTTCTGCGCATCCACCTTGGATGGACTGGAACGAAATCTGACACCTGCGGAAATGCTAGAGCAGATCTACCGGATCAGTTGTGATATCGGAGAACGCATTTCCAACGTGGTGGTGATGGGCAGCGGAGAACCGCTGGACAATTTTGACAATCTGCTGGATTTTATTCAGATGCTGACCGATGAGCACGGGTTACATATCAGCCAGAGAAATCTCACGGTTTCTACCTGCGGTCTGGTGCCCCGGATCCGGGAACTGGCGGATAAAAAGTTTCAGATCACGTTGGCGTTGTCGCTTCATGCTTCCTCTCAGGAGAAGCGCCTGAAACTCATGCCCATCGCAAATAAATACGATCTTTCCGAGGTGATGGAGGCGTGTGATGATTATTTCGCCACGACCGGCAGGCGGATGACCTTTGAGTATTCCCTTGTGGGCGGTGTCAATGATACGGACACAGATGCGGCAGAACTGTGTACCTTGCTGAAAGGGAAAAACTGTCATATCAATCTGATTCCCGTCAACCCCATCAAGGAACGTGACTATGTGCAGTCGGATCGTGCTGTGGTGGAGGCTTTTAAACAAAAACTGGAGCGGGGCGGCATCAATGTGACGGTGCGAAGAGAGATGGGCCGGGATATTGATGGGGCATGCGGACAGCTGCGCAAGCGTCATATGGATGAGAAAAAATTATAGATAACATGGGTGCAAAGAGAGGGCAAAATGTCCCTCTCTTGCTTTTTTCCCCTCTGTGTGATAACATAATAACGATTATGGGAATTTTTATATTTTTGTAAAGAAAGGCAGGCGATAAAGGTTGAAGACATTTTCCATGACAGATGTGGGAAGAGTTCGAGAGTCAAATCAAGATTATGTTTTTACGTCTGAAAGTCCTGTTGGAAATCTTCCAAATCTTTTTATCGTGGCCGATGGTATGGGTGGCCATAATGCGGGAGATTTTGCTTCAAAATATACGGTGGAGCAGATCGTATCATACATAGCACAGGCGCCCATGACCAGTCCGGTGGATTTGATCCGTGGAGCTGTAACAAAAGCAAACGCCAGTCTGATGGCGCGTGCAAAGA